>JBKKCN010000753.1:0-14011 GCA_046712525.1 Candidatus Rokuibacteriota bacterium | reverse complement strand
ACCAGCATCGCGTCGTCAACCCGTGGGCGCTGCCGCTGCAGAAGCCGCATCCGCGCGTGTGGATCCCGGGCGTGCTCAGCAAGGAGACGATCATCTGGGCGGCGCAGAAGGGATACCCGTACATCGCCCTCAGCACGGAGATCGAGGCGACCAAGAAGATCTGGGAGCTGTACGACTCGGTGGCGGCCGAGAGCGGGCACAGCGGCGGCCCGGAGTTCCGCGGCTATCTGCAGCGCTGCCACGTCGCCGACACCGAGGAGAAGGCGCTCGCCAACGCCCGGCAATTCATGTGGATGCAGGGCGAGTTCACCGGCCTCGCGCACCCCGTGTGGTCGAGCCCGTCCGGCTATTTCTCGCCGGGGATGCGCAAGGCCTTCGTCGAGTACGCGGTGGGCCGCCGCTCCAACCCGCGCGGCGCCGCCTTCGAAGACCAGATCGAGAACCAGCAGATCATCGCGGGCACGCCGAAGACCGTGATCCCGAAGATTCGCCGCCTCCTCGAGGAGACGCGGCCGTCGATCATGGGGTTCTGGGCGAATGACGGCTTCGTGAGCCCGGACGACACGCGCCGGTGCATTCGCCTCTTCGGTGAGGAAGTCCTTCCGGCCGTCCGTGAGATCGGCAAGGAGCTCGGCCTGTGGAGCCCGTTCGAGGCGAACGCGCCCACGAGCCGCGCCTTTCCGCAACCCGCCCGACCCGCCGACGAGGTGTGACATGGCAACGAAGAAGAAGGGTGCCGGCCTGCTCATGGTGTGGTGCGACGTCCCCGCGGACAGGGAGCCGGAGTTCAACCGCTGGTACAACGAGGAGCATCTCGCCGAGCGCCTCAGCGTGCCGGGATTCCTGAGCGCCGCGCGCTACGAAGCGGTGAAGGGTGGCCCCAAGCACCTCGCGGTCTACGAGCTCGAGAACGCGGCGGTGATGCAGAGCGACGCCTACAAGAAGGTCTCGAAGAATCCGACGCCGTGGACGCAGCGGAGCGGCCCGCAGGCGGTGGCCACCACGTTCATCCGGAACATCTACTCGATGATCTCGCCGAAGGCCGTGAGCGACCGTGACGTCCATCGCGGGATGGCGCCCGCGCTGCAGATCGGCCGCATGGACGTGCCCGCGAGCGTCGACGCGGAGTGGAACGAGTGGTACAGCACCATCTACGTGCCGAACTACGAAAAAGTGCCGGGCGTCATTCGCGGCCGGCGCTATCGGGCGGTGGAGGGCACACCGCAGTACCTCACGTACTACGAATTCGAGCATCCGAAAGTGTCGGAGACCGACGCCTGGAAGGCGCAGCAGAACGCGGTGCCGGTGAGCCAGCAGATGCGTGACCACATGCGTCACGCCACCGGGTCGCCGGGGGTCTACGTCAAGACGATCGAGCGCTGAGCGAGGCAGGCGCGGTCGGCCGCGTCAATCCCGCACATCGTGAAATTCATGTAGGATGCTTGCCCGTATCAGCGCTCCGGGCTGGCCGGCGCAGCTGATCGGCGGCTGAGTGACTGCGGTCATCACGAGAGCGGAGGGACAGCGATGGCAAAGAAGTCAGCCAAGAAGAGCGCGGCAGGCAAGAAGCGGAAGGTCGCGGATCTGCCGGCGCGTTCGTTGAAGTCGGGCCAGGCGTCCTCGGTGAAGGGCGGCGTCCTGAACCGGAGTCTCCAAAGCAAGATCTGAGGTCGAGGAGGGACGGCCCTGCCGTCCCTCCTCGTTTCTGACCGCCCGTCCTCAGTCCGCGGCGCGTAGCAACCCGAAGTCCACGAGCTTGCCCACCAGCGCCCGCTCGACCTCCACGCCTTCGTCGCGTCGGATGCGCGCCAGCGCCTCGTCGGTGGAGCCTCCGTCGAAATAGGGCAGCACGTCGAGCACCGCCCGGGGCACCTCGAGGGGGTCCATCCCGCTATAGCCGACCAGCTGCACGCGGTCCGCGCTGGATGACGACATCACCTGGCACGAGGCCGCCGCCAGGCGCGACGGCACCCGGGCGCTCGCTTGCGCGTCGGAGGCCTCGCGCGCCAAACGCGCGAACAGACGGACGTCGACACCGCCGATGCGCTCCACGTCCGACCACGCCAGCCCCGCCACGAGCGCCGCCCGCGACCGGAACCATTCCGCCTCGCGCCCGGCCCAGTTGCCCCACTGCGCCGCGTACGTGTCGTCGTCGACCCGGCCGTCGATGCCTGCGCCGTCGAGCGACGGGTCGGATCTGCGGTCGATGCCGTGCGGAAACAGACGAGCGCGCGCAGCGGCGACGAGGGTCGACTCCAGAACGCACCAGCGCGCGAGCGACCGCTCCACGGCGAAGAACAGCTGATCCAGCATCTGCCACAGTCGCTGTCCGGTGCGGCCGCGGTCGTGCTTGCAGAACCACGTCGAGCACGTGCCGTTGCGGTGGCGCCAGATCCCGCAGCGGCCGCCTTCGTCAGCGAGATAGTGGGGACAGCGCAGGGTGTCGGCGCGTCCGAAGGCGGCGTCGCCTCCGAGCCGATAGAGCGCGGCCGTCACGGGAGGCGTCGCCAAGCCGAGCGGCGTGACGCCGATCCGCCTCGTGATGCGCGCTTCCACCGACGCCCGTCCCCGCGCGCTGGCGGTGTCCGTGTCGTCCAGGATGCGGCCCACGAGGAAGTTGGGCAGGTTGGGCACGTATGTGCAGCACTTCGTCTCCGGCCGGAACGTGAGCGCGACCGGATCCGCCGCCGCCGCTCCGCACATCGCGCAGTTCTCGCAGGTGGCCGCGGTCTCCCGCGGCAGCGGGGCGGTCAGGATATCGCCGATCCAGCCCGCGTAGAGCGGCGGCAGCGTGCTCGGCGGCGCCCACAGCGGCAGCCCGCGATCGGTCACACGCCGGCGGTCTTCAGGGCTTTCAAGATCTCCTCGGGATCGAGCAGGTCGAGCGGATTGTCCATGACCTTGACGAACTTCACGACGCCGGCCCTGTCGATGATGAAGTACCTGCGCTTCGGATAGCGGAAGATCGGGCTCTTCTCGTCGGTCACGATGGCGCCGTACCCCGGCAGCATCTGGCGGCGGAAGTCCGACAGGTGCATGTGCTTGATGGAGTTCTGAGTCTTCCATGCGGCGAGAGCCTGCCAGGCATCCCCGCTCACGCCCACGACCTGGGCGCCGGCGGCTTCGAACTGCGGCAGCGCCGCGTCGAAGCTCGCCACTTCCTTGGTTCAGGTGTTGGTGAACGCCGCCACGAAGGTATAGAGGACCACGGGGCCCTTGGCCGTGAGGTCACTGAGCTTGACCGGTTTGCCGTCGGTGCCGTTCAGCGCGAAGTCGGGCGCCTTCTGCCCGACCTCCAGGGCCTGAACGGGACCGGCCAGCGCCAGGCCGAGCGCAGCCGCCAACGCGACTCGGATCATCACCTGTCGGCTTCGCATGGGCGTCTCCTCCTGTGGGATCGATCGACAGAGTCTACTACCAATTCGAGCACCGGAAGGTGTCGGAGACCGACGGAGCGGAGCCACGCGCGCGGACGGGTGAGGGCGTCAGCCCCCGTCACCAAGCTGAACGAGAGTCGCGCTACTCGCCGCGGAGCCGCGGGTCGAGCAGGTCCCGGAGGGCGTCGCCCACCAGGTTGAAGGCAAGCACCGCCAGCATGATGGCGAGGCCGGAGAAGGTCGTGATCCACGGGCAGCACTTGATGTACTGCCGGCCCTCGCTGAGGATGTTGCCCCAGCTCGGCGTGGGGGGCGGGATGCCGAGCCCCAGGAAGGACAGGCCGGCCTCGGTGCGGATGGCCGTCGCGATGTAGAGGGTGGCCACGACGACGAGGGCGTACAGCGCGTTCGGAAACACGTGGCGCGCCATGACCCGGAGCTGCCCGCTGCCGAGGGCGCGCGCGGCGAGGATGTAGTCCTGCTCCCTGATGGTGAGGGCAAGGCTCCGCGCGAGCCGGACGAAGTTCGGCGTCAGCGCCACCCCGATGGCCACCACCTCGTTCACCAGCGAGCCGCCGAGCGCCGTCACGATGATCAGCGCCATCAGCAGGGTGGGAAACGCCATCAGCATGTCGGCGCACCGCATGATCAGCGTCTCCACGCGGGCCCCCTGCACGCCGGCGACGATCCCGAGCGGCACCCCGAGGGCGAAGGCGAAGATCACGGAGGCGAGGCCGACCTGGAGCGAGATCCGTGCGCCCCAGATGATGCGGCTGAAGATGTCGCGTCCGAACTCGTCGGTGCCGAGCACGTGGCGATCCTGCGCCCCCGGTCCCTTGAGCACGGCATCGGCGAACTGGGCGGACGGGCTCAAGGGCGCGATGAGCGGGGCGGCCGCCGCCATCACGATCATGGCCAATGCCATGAGGGCGCCGATCCCGATCGGCCCGTACCGACGCAACCGGCGCCCGAGCGATCGGTCCCGGCTCTCGTCCCGCGCGCCGGCCGCGGTCAGCTCGGGAGCGGTGGCCTCGCGCACGATGGCCACGGCGGTGGCGCCTACCGGTACGTGATCCGCGGGTCGACGACCGCGTAGAGCATGTCGACCACGAGGTTCACGGTGATGATGATCATGGTGAAGACGGTGATGGCGCCCTGGGCGAGGGGGTAGTCGCGCGCGCCGATGGAATCGACCAGCATCTTGCCCAGCCCGGGCCGCGTGAAGACGGTCTCGGTGAGCACGGTGCCGGTGAGCGCGACGGCGACGAAGAGGCCGATGATCGTGAGCAGGGGGACCATCATGTTGCGGAGGGCGTGCTTGTAGACGACGGCGCGCTCGCGATGGCCCTTGGCGCGCGCCGTGCGGATGTAGTCCTGGCTGATCACCTCGAGCATCGCCGAGCGCGATAGCCGGCTCACGGTGGCGGCCAGCGTGAAGCCGAGGGCGAACGCCGGGAGCGCGAGATGGTGGAGCACGTCGGCCACCGCGGCCAGGAAGTCGTGCGGCTGCGTGAAGACCTCGCCGGAGCGGATCATCGCGATCACACCGTCGAGGTCACCGCCGCCGATGAGGGGGAAGATGTTCAGGTGGAGCGAAAACACGATGAGGAGCAGGATCCCGAGCCAGAACACCGGCATGGACAGGCCGAGGAGGGCGAAGATCCGCAGCGGATAGTCGATGAGCGGGTTGCGGCGCTTGAGCGCGGAGAGGATTCCGATCGGGATCCCGACGAGGGCGGCGACGACCGCGCTCGCCAGGACCAGCACGAGCGTGTGCGGGAACATCCGGGCGATGTACTCGCTCACCGGGTAGCCCTGGCGGAGGGACTTGCCGAAGTCCAGCTGCACCGACCGCCATATGTAATCCGCGTACTGCACCGCGAGCGGCCGGTGCAGCCCGAGGTGCTTGGTGCAGTCGGCGAGGGCCTCCGTGGTCGCCTGCTCGCCCATCATCGCCACGCACGGATCGCCGGGCAGGATGCGCATCGCGAAGAAGACGATGCTCATGGCCCCGAGCAGCATGGGGATCGCGATGAGGAGGCGGCGCAGCACGTACTGGAGCATGGCTCAGCTCAGTTGGACACCTTCAGCAGCTCGGGATAGTTGTAGCTGTAGTGCAGCGAGAACTCGCCGTAGTTGGGGTCAAACGGATTGCTCACCCGTTTGGGGTTACGCGCCCACTGGTTCGCAACATCCTGAACGGGCAAGCACACCAGATCGCGCTCGATGCGCTTCTGGGCCTCGGCGTAGATGGCGGCCCGCGCCTTCGTATCGCGCTCCACTCGCCCCTTCTGAAGGAGGTCGTCGATCCCGCGGTAGTGCATGAAGTTCGTGCCCTTGTTGCCGGTGGCGGGATCGGGGATCTCCTTGGAGTCGAAGAACAGCGACAGCCAGGGGTCGGCGTCCGTGATGCGCGTGCCGCCGTAGAGCACGAACGGGTTCAGGTTCTTCCGGATGTTCTCGTGGAAGGTCGCATGCTCGACCACCTGCAGCTCGACGTTGATGCCCACCTTCTTGAGCTGCTCCTGGGCCAGCGTGAGCACCTTGGGATAGAAGAAGGACTTGCTGATGAAGTAGTTCTTGATCGTGAAGCCGTTCGGATGGCCCGCCTCGGCGAGGAGCTTCCGGGCCTTGTCCGGGTCATACTCGGGGAAGCTCATCGGGATGTGCCCGAAGTAGCCCGGCGGCACGCAGCTGATCGCCACGCGCCCCAGGTCACCGGGATACATGGTCTCCTTGATCGCCTTGCGGTCGATGGCGTGCATGAACGCCTTGCGGACGCGGATGTCGTCGAACGGCTTGTGCGTCGTGTTGATGTAGAAGCGCTGCTGGCCGCCCGGGCCCCACTGGTCGAGGACGGCGCCGATCTTCTTCACCTGGTCGGCGAAGTCCGCCGTCGTCGCCTCGGGGTAGAGCACGTCGAAGGTCCCCTTCTCGAGGCCGATGAGCTTGGTGGCGTCCTCGGGCACGTCGAACCAGTGGACCTCGTCGATCTGGGGGCGGCCGCCCTGGAACTTGTCGAAGGCCTTGAGGACGATCTTCTCCCTGGGCGCGTGCCGCTCGAAGTAGAAGGGGCCGGTGCCGACGGGGCTCCACTTGAACTGGTCGTGATTCTGCGCGGCCTTCTTCGAGACGATGTAGCCCTGCTGATAGCCCACCGTGCGCAGGAGGAAGATCGCGTCGAAGGACTTCAGCGCGATCTGCACCGTGTGCGGGTTGACGATTTCGATCGACTTGATCACGTCGAGGTTCACGCCGTAGCGCGTGCCAGGCGTCTTGTTGATCTGCCGCTCGAAGCTGAACTTCACGTCCTCCGCCGTCATCTCGCCCATGCCTTTGTGGAACTGGACGCCCTTTCTCAGCTTGAACGTCCACACCGTCCCGTCGGGCGAGAGCGTCCAGCTTTCGGCCAGGTCCGGCTCCACCTCCGAGGTGGTGACCTTGCCATTCTTGATGGCGAATCGCGTCAGCCCTCGGAACATGAAGCGCGAGATGGCCTGCGACTGCCCCAGCGTGCTGGAGTGCGGATCGAGGGTGTCGGGCTCCTTGGCCGCGACGTTCAGGATCTTCTTTCGCTGGGCGTCGGCGGACTCGAGGGGGGCGAGGAGCGTGAATGCCACGAGGAGCGTGAGGATCAGGCGCAGCATGGGGTTTTCCTCCTTCGCAAACTATTTCAGCCGTGGATCGAGCGCGTCGCGCAGGCCATCGCCGAACAGGTTGAAGCCGAGCACGGTGATGAAGATCGCGAGGCCGGGGAAGAGCGACAGCCAGGCGTTGGCCTGGATGAAGGAGACGTTGGCCTTGAGGTCCCATCCCCAGCTCGGCGTGGGCGGCTGAGTGCCGAGGCCGAGGAAGCTGAGCGTGGCCTCCACGATGATCGAGGTCGCGATGCCGAGCGTGGTGGTCACGATGATCGGCGCCAGGCAGTTCGGCAGGATGTGGCGGAAGATGATCCAGGGGTCGCGCACGCCCAGCGCGCGGCAGGCCTCGACGTACTCCTTTTCCTTGATGGAGAGCACGCTGCCCCGGACCAGGCGCGCGTAGATCGGGATGCGCACGATGGCAATGGCCGCCGTGACCTTCACGGTGCCGACCAGCCCCGCCATCGGCGTGAAGATGATCATCAAGATTATGGCGAGCAGGTAGATCGGGAAGGCGAGGATGAGATCCATCACGCGCATGATGAGCGTGTCGACCCGGCCCCCGTAGAACCCGGCGATCATGCCGAACGGCACGCCGACGAAGAGGGCGAGCAGCACCGACGACACCCCCACCAGCAGCGAGATGCGCGTGCCGTGGATGATGCGGCTCAGCATGTCGCGTCCGAGCTGGTCGGTCCCCAGGGGATATTCCCAGCTCGGGCGCTCGAAGGTGTGGGTCTGGTCGCTGGCGATCGGGCTCCGGGGCGCCAGCACGTCCGCGAAGATGGCGACCACGAGCAGCACGGCGACGATGGCCACGCCCACGAGTGCGGTGGTGCTGCGCCGCAGCCGGCGCACGCCCTGCGCCCACGGTGAGTCCGTGCGCGCGACGGCCGCGGGCCAGGCCCTCGGCGGGACGGTCGTGATCTCGGCCTCTCTCAGGCTGCCACCGCGGATGGGCTTCATGGCCATCGCGTCCTCAGGCGTACCGGATCCGGGGATCCAGGAACGTGTAGGTCAGGTCCACGAGGAGATTCATCCCGACGAAGGCGAAGGCGGTGAGCAGGGCGAAGCCCTGCACCTGCTGGTAGTCGCGCGCGATGATGGCGTCGATGCCGAAGGTGCCGAGCCCGGGCATGGCGAACAGCGTCTCCACCACGATGGCGCCGCCGATGAGGAAGCCCACCTGCAGCCCCATCACGGTGATGGTCGGGATGAGGGCGTTCTTGAGCGCGTGCTTGAACACGATCGGCCGCTCGCTCAGGCCCTTGGCGCGCGCGGTGGTGACGTACTCGGTGCGGATGACCTCCAGCATGCTCGCGCGCAGCAGGCGCGTGAGGATGGCGGCCCGTCCCACGCCGAGCGCGATGGCGGGCAGCAGGACGTGCTGCATGTTGCCCCACAGGCTCACCCCGCACACCATCGACGGGCACGTGCCGGGGAGATAGACCCAGCCCGAGCTGGGCAGGAGCCCACCGAGACCGAACGAGAACACGAGCAGGAGGAGGACACCGATGAAGAACTCGGGGATCGAGACGCCGATCATGGCGATCGTCGTCGCCGTGTAGTCGGCCCAGGTGTTCTGCCGCAGAGCGCCGATGATGGCGGCGGGGATAGCGATGGCGAGGGCCACCGCCATGGAGAGCACGATCAGCTCGAGCGTCACCGGCAGGCGGACCAGCACGTCCTGGAGGACGGGGCGCGCGGTCATGTACGAGGCGCCCCAGTCCCCCTGGACGAGCTTGCCGAGCCAGATGAAGTACTGGATCAGAATGGGTTTGTCGAGCCCGTAGGCCGCGCGGACCTTGATCGCGTCCTCCTCGGTGTAGGCGTCACCGAGGAGGGCCACGACGGGATCGCCGGGGATCGACCGCATCATCACAAACACCACGAGGGTGATCGCGAGGACGGTCGGGACGATCTCGATCAGACGCCGCAAGATATAGATGCGCATGGCGCCCTCGGCTGGCTCCGCCTACTTGTCGAGCCAGACCTTGTGGTAGTGCACCTCGAACTCGGCGTTGTACGTGTAGCCCTTCATCCACGGCTGGGCGACCATGTAGAACGGCGAGCCCGAGATGTTGTTCCAGTACATGTTCTCGACGAAGAACTCCTGGATCTCCCTCGCGATGGTCTTGCGCTTGGCCGCGTCCATCTCCCGCGCGTAGCGCGCGTAGAGATCGTCCACCCGCTTGTCGTTGTGGCGCGGGTGGCTCCACGTGGACGTGCTGTTGGACAGGTACCCGTTGCTGTCGAGGGTGATCAGCGACAGGAGGTCCTCGACGTACATGTCCCACGGCCCGTCGTTCAGGGTCGTGTTCATCCAGGAGACCTTGTCCACGAGCCGGATGTTCGCGGTCACGCCGAGGCGCGCCATCTGCTCCTTGATGACGGTGGCGATCACGCCGAACACGCTCTTCTCCGTGTCCGCCATCAGCTCGAAGGTGAGCGGCTTGGAGGGGCCGTAGCCCAGCTCGGCCAGCATCGCCTTCGCCTTGGCCTGGTCGTACGGGCACAGGTGGTTGACGTCGACCGTGTCCAGCGTGCCCGGCGGGTTCATCCCGACCCACGGCGTCGCCTTGCCCTTGAAGGCGATCTTCACGATCTCCTGCCGGTCGATGCCGTAGCAGCCGATCGCCTTTCGCATCTTGACGTCGCCGAAGATCGGATGCGGCGCGCGGTCGGGCGACATCGGCTTGCCGTCCTTGGGCACGGTCACCTTCATCGCCGCCAGCATCGGCGTCGTCTCTTTGCCCGTCATGATCTGCGCTTTCGGGTTCTGCGCCTTCATCGTGTCGACGTGCTCCGGCGAGAACGACGCGATGAAGTCGACCTCGCCGGCCTTGAAGGCTGCCATCTCGGCGACGGGGTCCTTGATCACCCGGACCATCACCTTGTCGAGGTAGGGGAGCCCGGGCACGAAGTACTTATCGAAGCGCTCCATGAGGAGGTGGCTGCCCTTGACCCACTCGACGAACTTGAATGGCCCGCATCCGACGATCGCCCCCGGCTTGCCCTGCTTGCGGTCGTCCAGGCTGAACTTCTGGGTCGCGGTGGGCGAATAGAGGATCAGGCCCGTGCGATAGGCGGCGAGCATGTGAAGCATGAACGCGTAGGGCTGCTTGAGTCGGATCTGCACGGAGGTCGGATCCAGCACCTCCACGCTGTGCACTGCCTCGAAAAAGGTCCGCATCCCCGACTTCGTGGCCGGGTCCCTGAGGCGGTCGATGCTGAACTTCACGGCGGCGGCGTCCACGGGAGTGCCGTCGTGGAAGAGGACGTTCGTCTTGAGCTTGAACGTGTAGAGCAGGCCGTCGGGCGACATCTGCCACGAATCCGCGGCGTCGCCCACGAACTTGCCATCGGGCGTGATGTTGACCAGCCCGCAGCCGACGTTCATGGCGACCCACATCATTTCGTAGCCCGGCGCGGTGTGGAAATCGAGGTGGGCGATCTCGTTACCGTACGAGACCCGCAGGGTGCCGCCGCGCTTGGGTGCCTGGGCCTCGGTGAGCAGCGGTGCGGCCACGATGCCGGCGATGACGATCAGGACGAGCGTGGCAAGACGGGCTGAGCGCATGTCGTTTCCCTCCCAGAGGTCGATCGAGACGAACCGGGAACGGGTCAGGCCGATTGCTCGGGTACCTTACAGCAGTTGCAGCTTGTCAACAACCCGGCGTGGCCGGGGGTTTCGGCGACCCCCGAATTCGTCGCGCAGGAGCCGGGCCGCCGCCACCATCGCGGCCAGCTTGGCGTCGGCGACGGCGCGCGGCAGGTACTTCATCCCGCAGTCGGGGGCGAGGATCACGTTCTCGGGGCGCACGTACGGCAGCGCCCGCTTGATGCGCGCGACGACCGTCTCGGGCGTCGCCACCGCCGGATCGTTCAGGTCGAGACGTCGGCGCCGGCGGCGAAGAGGTCGCGGATCTCCGCGTTCACCGCCACGGCGTAGTCCATCGCCGCCGCCGCCTCGCTCGCATAGTGGTCGTTCTGCGCCTGCTGCGACATCGTGAACGGGCCCGGCACGGTGATCTTGATCGGCCGCGTTGTGTGCGCGCGCATGAAGCGCACGTCCTCCACCGCGACCGGGTGCTTGCGACGGACGGGTTCGACGATGCGCGGAACGGGGTTGGGATGGCCCGAGCGATCGAGCGCCGTGCCGGGATTGTCGATGTCGACGCCCTCGAGCGCGGTGGCGAAGCGGGTCGAGTAGCTCTCGCGCCTGATCTCGCCGTCGGTGACGACGTCGAGCCCGGCGTCCTCCTGCGCCGCGATCGCAAGCCGCGTCGCGTCGTCCTGGGCCTTGGCCAGCCACGGCTCGGGCACGCGCCACAGGTCGCGGGCCCGCACGCGCGGCGGGAAGCGCCCGGCCAGGCGCGCGCGGTCGATCAGCCATTCCGGCTGCGGATAGCTACCGACGAGCGTGGTGGGAAAGAGCATCGGAGCCCGCATGACCCCTCCTTCGGCACGCCTGCGCGTGACCGTTCGTCCCATCTCGCCGGCATGCGAATTGGGTGTAGTGTTGGTGGCAACCGGTCTGGCTGGAGAGGTTTTCGCCGCTTCCCTCTCCTTTGTCGATCCCGAAGCGGAGCGGCGGTAGGGACGGACGGACCGGCTCACCCACACGCCCATGATCGCGTTCTACCTCGGCTTTGCGCTGATCGCAGGCGCGCTCGTCGCCGTGCAGACGGGCAGCAACGCCCGCCTCAAGGAAGCTTTTGGACACGCGGTGCCCGCCGTCATCGCCAGCTCTCTGATCGGAATCGTCCTGCTGGTGGCGGTGATGGTGGTGGCGCGCACGCCGGCGCCCTCCCTGGCGCACGTGACGGCCGCGCCGTGGACGGCGTGGCTTGGCGGCATTCTCGGCGCCGTCTATGCCGTGGTGGTCGTCGTGCTGGCCCGCTACCTGGGCGCCGCCACGCTGACCGCGGCGGTGGTGACGGGCCAGCTCATCTGCTCGGTGGTGCTCGACCACTACGGGCTGCTCGGCTACGAGCTGCATGCCGCCAGCGTGGGCCGGCTGGTCGGCTGCCTCTTGCTCCTGGCCGGTTTCGTCCTCATCTGGAAGCTCTGACGGCTCCGCGGCGGACGAGCCCGACGGTGATGCCGTAGGCGATGTGAAGGACGAACTCGATCGCCTCTTTGCTCGGTGGTTGCTGCAGCGGTGGGCGCGCGAGGCCGAGCGCGGGAACCACGATGGCGTGAGCACCGAGCCACACTGCGGCGCCGAAGCCCGCGCCCGCTCCCACCGTGACCGCGGGGACGGCGATGGCGGCCGCACCGTACAGCAGGCCCATGGCCGCGCCAAAGCCGTAGTGGACGACGTTGCCCGCGGCGGGGTTGTCCCCCTCGGCGAGCGCGCGCCCGCGCACGATCTGTGAGAGGCGATCGGCGATCTTCACCGTGGCGTCCTCTTCCTGCGTCGCCGCCGGTGCCGGTTCGCGCCCCAGGATCGTCGTGATCATCGTGTAGCCCGCGCTCATCACGGCGGCGCCGATCAGCCCGCCCACGAGGCCGCCCACGACGCCGGCAAGTGCCGGCCGCCGGCCGCTCACGTCAGCCACCCCGGCGGCGGCGTCGTCGTCTCGCCGATGAAGGCGCCACGCGCTTGAAGTGTCCGCGAGCCCATGTGCCACCTCCGGTGCGGCGGAGTATCGCACGCCACGATGATCGGTCGCTGCGGATCCACGCGCCGCCGCCGAGAGCTATGATTAGTCGTTGAATTTCTGCAAAGCCGCCGCCGGAGCCGGCCGAGGAGGCGGAGCCGGAGAAGCCGGCCGTCCGAAGGCGCGCCGGCAGGCGGCTCGCCTGAGGCGCGTCAGCCGCTTTCTCCCTCCAGCACCGCGATGGTGAAACCTCCGCGGCGAACGCGGCCGAAGCGAACGATCGAGCGACGACAGGTGTTGCCGTATCGGTCGAAATGCGGGTCGAGCCGCGCGCAGTCGCGGTTCGTGTAGGCGAGGATGACCGTCCGGCCGAGCGTTCGGAGCTTTTCGAGCGTGTCCTCCACCGACTCGACGTAATAGAGCATCTCGATCGCCGTCACCACGTCGAACTTCCGCCGGGGATTGAAGGCCTCGACCGTCGTGCAGAGGAAGGTCGCCCCGGGCACGCGGCGCGAGGCGCGCTCGATCGCGATGGGGCTGGGGTCGATGCCGATGACCTCTCGGGCGATCGAGGCGAGACGCTCCGTGAACACGCCCTCCCCGCAGCCGACATCCAGAATGGAGTCGGAAGCGCGCGCGTCAACCGTCTCGATCAGCCTCGCGAATCGCAGTCGCGCGTTGCGGGAGTCGCCGGCGGCCCACGGGTCCCCGCGGACGGCGTAGAGCCGGTCGAAGCGCTCGTAGCCGGCGTAGCCGTGCGGGACGAAGCGATCGGCCAGGAACCGGCGCAGAGGCGCGGGAAGACGGTTAATTCTGAGCAACCGTGTTGCCCGTTGATGCGCAGCCAGCAACAAGCAACGGCAAGAGCAGAGCGACCCATGCTGAATGACCGAACCCCGTGAAGCGATACATAAACCGGGCTCCTCTCCATACGGTCTCGCGGCCGAATCCAGAGAATTAGCTGGAACTATAGAGGCAATAATACACTTGACGCACAGTTGTCGCCCTATCTCCCAACACCTTCCGCTGCGCCGGACGGCAAATTACGGCTAGCGGTGCGTACGCGGAGAGGTACCAGCCGACGCGTGTCAGCGCGCGAAGAGCAGGCACGCGGCGCCGGCGCATGCGAGCAGCGCCGCCGCGAGCCGGCGGCCGAGGTCGGCCTCGCCGAAGAGCGTGCGCCCGAGCAGCACCGCCACCACGCCCGAGAGCCGGCGAATCGCGTTGACGTACGAGGCGGGCGCCATCGTCATCGCCGTGGTCTGCATGCCGGTGCCGGTGACGCCGAGCAGGCCGTGCGTCACCACGGTGGCGAGGTTCGCGGGCGAGGTGCTCGCGCGCAGGCCGCGCGGCGTGATGGCCAGCGCGAGGGCCGTCGTGAGCGTCG
>JBKKCN010000752.1:0-3683 GCA_046712525.1 Candidatus Rokuibacteriota bacterium | reverse complement strand
GCATCACGCCGCTTCGCTTTCCAGAAGCGCCACCGGGAAGCTTGCGAGCACGTCGCCCACCGCCAGCGTGACGCCGTGCGCCCGCTCCTCGGTGAAGGCGTTGCGGAAGGCCGTCGGCACGTCCTCGGGCACCACCACGCGCGTGTCCGCCCAGTATTCGGAGCCCAGGGGTAGGCTGTCCGCGCCGCGCCGGGCGAGCAGCCGGGGGACGACGGTGAGCACGGCCGCCCCTTCGTGGATGCGCGCGAAGGCGCACACCTGGTCGGCATGCGGCCCCGTCACCTCCAGTGCCCGGTACTCGCCGTGCTGGAAGAGGGCGGCGCGCGCGCGCCGAACGCCGAGCGCGCGGGCGGTCACGTACATCTTGACCCGCCCGTCCTCCTTCATCTTCACCAGCTCGTGGGCGAAGGCGGCGACGTCGGGCGCGGCGGCGCGCGCCGCCGTGAGCTCCTCCAGCGTGCGGCGGCGCAGCGCCCAGTCCACGGGGCGCCGGTTGTCGGGATCCACGAGGCTGAGGTCCCACAGCTCGGTGCCCTGGTAGAAGTCCGGCACGCCGGGCGCGGTGATCTTGATCAGCGTCTGCGCCAGCGAGTTGAAGGCACCGAAGTGCGTGATCCGGAGCTGGAAGGCCACGAGATCGTCGAGGAAGGCGGCGCTGCGCTCGGGATCCAGGATGCCATCCACGAAGCCCGCCACCGCGTCATCGTAGGGACGATTGGGATTGATCCAGCTCGTGTGCGACTTCGCCTCGTGGATCGCCTTCATGACGTACTCCTGCATTCGCTCCCGCGAGATCGGCCACGCCCCCGCCAGCGTCTGATAGATGAGGTACTCGGTGTTCGCCCCCGGTGTGGGCACGCCGTCGACGGTGGTCCGGTGCCGGCGGTTGAGCCTCTGCCAGGCGAGAACGCGCCGCCGCCAGTCGTCGGGAATCTCCGACAGCACGTTGATGCGCGCGCGCACGTCCTCGCTCCGCTTGGTGTCGTGGGTGGAGGTGGCCGAGAGCGCATGGGGCGAGCGCGCGGCGCGGGCCCGATTGCCGGCGTGGAACTCCGCGAGGGTGGTGCCGAAGCGGCCCGGGTCTCCGCCCACCTCGTTGAGCGACAGCAGGCGATTGAACCGGTAGAACGCCGTGTCCTCGTAGCCCTTGGCGGTCACCGGCCCCGTGATCTGCTGGAAGCGCATCACGAAGTCGACGCGCTCGCGGCGCGCGGCCTCGTCCGCCCACGCCGGCATGCGCAGCGTGAGCACCTCGCAGATCCAGTCGTACACGAGCGCGTTGGTGACGGGCGTGCGCCGCTGGGCAGCCGCGCACGCCCGTGCGAGGTACTCGCGGTCGCGCTCGCTCACGGCGGCGTCGCGCGCGCCTTCTTCGGCGAGGTCTCCCACGTACGTGCGGTACACGGGGAAGGCGGCGATGATCTCGCGCAGGGCGGCGGTGAGGCTGCGCAGGGTGAAGTCGCGCGAGGAGCGGTGCTTCTCGGAGATGGCGTTGAGGCGGTTGGCGAGCACGTTGAGCTCGGAGGCCATGGCCGTCTCCATGACGAGGCGCTTGCACTCGTAGACCACGTCCAGGAAGGGAGGCCGGATCTTGATGAGTCGCGTGTACACCTGATCCACGGCGCGCGCATGCGTGCGGTCCACGAAGATGCCGTTGACGAGGTTCACGAACTCGTAGCCCGTGGTGCCGTCGGCGGCCCACGTCTCGGGCAGCTCCTCGCCGGGCGCGAGGATCTTCTCCGCCACCACGTAGAAATCACCGCCGCATCCCTCTTGCAGCCGGCGCAGGTATTCGCCGGGCGCGTAGAGACCGTCGGGATGGTCGACGCGCAGACCGGTCACCACGCCGTCGGCCACGAGACGGAAGAGGTAGCGGTGCGTGGCCCTGAAGACCTCGCGATCCTCCATGCGGATGGCGGCGAGGTCGTTGATGTCGAAGAAGCGCCGGTAGTTGATCTCCTCGCCCGCCACCCGCCAGAAGGCAAGGCGATAGGACTGCTCGCTGAGGAGCGCGTCGAGAAGATCGAAGCTGCGCGGGTCGCCGGGGGTGCCATTGAAGATGCGCACGTTGTCGTCCACGAACGCCCGCACGGCGGGGGAGTCGTCGAGGAGCGCGGCCAGCTTGTCGTGGCCGCTCTCGCGGTCGCCCTCGCGGGCCACCACCCGGTCGGGGTCGAGCTCGGTGGCGCCCGGCATGGTGGCGAACCAGGTGACGAGCGATTTGAAGCGCAGCATGTCCTGCTCGTCCGCGTGGAGCTGCTCCATGCGGTGGGTGAGGATGCGCGAGTACGAGCGCAGGGCGATGGGCAGCACGGTGTCGTAGTAGTGCACGCGGAAGCGGCCGTCACTGCGGCGCAGCTGGAGCTCGCCCTTGTCGAGGACGGCGCCATACTGGTCGCCGAGGATCGGCAGCAGGACCTTATCGTGCAGCTCCTGCTTCACGGGGTGCCAGTCGATGTCGAAGAAGGAGGCGTAGGCGGACACGGGCCCCTTCTCGAGCACGTCGAGCCACCACGCGTTGTTGTTGCCGGCGATGCCCATGTGGTTGGGCACGATGTCGAGGAGCAGTCCCATGCCGCGCGCGCGCAGGCCCACCGCCAACCGCTCCAGCGCGGGCGCGCCCCCGATCTCCTCGCGCACGCGGTTGTGATCGGCCACGTCGTAGCCGTGCGAGTTCTTCGTCGCCGTCTCGAGGATGGGGGACGTGTAGCAGTCGGAGATGCCGAGCGCCTCGAAGTACGGGAGCAGGTCGGTGACCTGGTCCAGGGTGAGGTCGCGGCCGAGCTGCACGCGGTAGGTGGCGACGGGGATGCGTTTCATCGCCGCTCGTTCGTCAGGTTGAAGCCGAGGGCCGTCGCGAGGGGGGCGAGCGCGGCGTGCGCGTCGGGGCGCGCGCGCCAGATTGCGAAGAACCGGTTCTGCGCGTCCCACCGGCTGAAGCGCAGGCCGAGCCGGAGCGCGTCCGTCACGAGCGCGGCTGCCCGCGCCACCCGCGTTGCGCTCGGCTCTTCGGCCACCGCCTGCAGGGCCTGCGTCACCGCGCGCGTGGTGGGCAGCTTGGAGGGCGTGAGGTCGAGGGTGAGGCCGAGGGCCTTGGCCTCGCCCAGCAGCTCGGTCACGCGCTCCGGCAGGCGCTCCGAGTCGTCGATGCCCGCCATGGCGTCGGCGACGTCCTGCTCGAGAACGTGGCGCCCCACGAGGGCGAGCGCGTCGGGGATGGGCGCGTCCGCCGCGTGCAGGTAGCGCATCAGCTTGCGGTTGTCCTCCCAGATGCGCCGGTACGTCTCCTCGTGCCGGTCGAGGACGCCGCGGATGATGAAGGCGAGCACGCGGCGGCGCTCTTCGAGGAAGAGATCGGTGAGCGAGAAGCCCTCGCCCGGGAAGTGCTCGTCCATGCCGCGCACCATGTCGGCAAGCGTGTAGCGGCTGTAGCGGCGCAGGAGGTCACTCTTCATGCGGTCGTACACGGCGTGGTCGTCGTAGCCCCGGATGCCGCACGCAAAATCGTGACCGCCGAAGTGCAGCACCGCGTACATCGCCTCCCGCGCCTCCCCCGTGAGGCGCGAGCTCACGCGCACGCGGGCGATGCGCAGGGCGGTGCCGCCGTACGCCTCGCGTGCCTCGTCCAGCCGCTGGACGTGGTAGGCGTACACGGCGAGGTCGTCGGGGTGCTCCTCGAAGAG
>JBKKCN010000751.1:0-6405 GCA_046712525.1 Candidatus Rokuibacteriota bacterium | reverse complement strand
CTCGCCCATCAGCTTCGCCCACCGCGCGAACATCGGGTTGCCGATGGCATAGGCGATGATCCAGCCGTCCTTCGTGCGAAAGACGTCGGAGGGCGCGGAGGTCTGGCCGCGGTTGAGCGTGGCGATGCGGTTGGTCTGGATGACCTGCTGCTCCACCAGCGTCGGGTTGTTGTAGGCGATGGCGGTGCGGAGCAGCGCGCCCTCCACCTTCTGGCCGCGGCCGGTCTTCTGTCGCGCCATGAGGGCGGCGAGAGTGCCGAAGGCGGCGAGGGACGCGGTGCCGCAGTCGACCCACGCCACGGCGGCGCGCATCGGCTGCTCCGGGGTGCCGGTCAGGTAAGCCGAGCCGCACATGAGCTGCCCTATACCGTCGAAGCCGTGCTTGTGACTCCAGGGCCCGCCCGCGCCGAAGGCCGTGACCGTCGTGAGAATGATGTCCGGCTTCACGCGGCGGAGGGACTCGAGGTCGAGCTCGAGGCCGCGTAGCACCTCCGGCGGCAGGTTCGCCACCACCACGTCCGCCGTCGCCACCAGCTTGCGGACGATCTGTCGTCCCTCGTGTGACGACGGATCGAGGGTCATCGCGCGCTTGTTGCGGTTCATCACGAGGTACATGGCGCCCACCTCGTCGACGCCCACGGGCGCCACCGTGCGGTCCTCGCCGCCGCCGATGCGCTCCACCCGGATGACGTCGGCGCCGAGGTCGGCGAGCAGCGCCGCGCAATACGGTCCCGCGATGTACCGGCCGAAGTCGAGGACGCGGATCCCCGCCAGAACGCTGTCATGCTCGCTGCGCTCGCTCACTGCCGTCCCTCCCACTCGCCGCATGCGTGACCGGCGAGCGATTCTACCGCGACGCGCGCGGCGCGTCCGCTCCGCTATAGTGAGAGCCGCATGTACGTCGACCGCCAGCTGTGGTCGTTCACCGCGGGGCTGCGCCGCCGCATCCTGGCCGCCGCTACGCTCGGCCTCGTCGGCGTCGCCCTCGGCATCGCGCGCCTAGCGCTGCTGGGCTGGCTCCTCGCGCGCGTACTGGCGGGCGCCGCCGTCGCCGAGCTCGCGGCTCCCATCGTCGCCGTGGCCGCCGTCATTGGCGCCCGCGCCTTCGTCGAGTACCGCCGCACGATGCTGTCGCACCACACGGCCGTCCGCGTGCAGACGCGCCTGCGCGAGCGCCTCTACGACCACCTCGTTCGCCTGGGTCCGGCCTACCTCACCCACGAGCGGACGGGCCCGGTGGCGACGTCGCTCGTCGAGGGCGTGCAGCAGCTCGAGGTCTACTTCGGCCAGTACCTGCCGCAGCTCGTGGTGGCGGTGGCTACGCCCCTGCTCATCTTCGCCTTCGTCGCCTTCGTGGACCTGCCCGTGGCGGCGGTCCTCGTGGCGGGCGCGCTCTTCACCCTCGTGGCGCCCGCGCTGTGGCATCGTCACGATCGCGCCGCGAGCCTGGCGCGCAACCGCGCCTACGCGGCCTTCGGCGCCGAGCTGCTCGACGCGCTGCAGGGTCTCGCCACCCTGAAGGCCTTCGGCCAGAGCCGCGAGCGCGCGCGCCTGCTGGAGGACAAGAGCCACGCGCTCTTCCAGAGCACGATGTGGCTTCTCGGCGCCAACACGCTCGGCCGCGGCATCACCGACGCCGGGATGGCGATGAGCGCCACCGCCGCCCTCGGTGTGGGCGCCTGGCGCGTGAGCACGGGCGCCATGGACCTGTCCTCTCTGCTCGTGATCCTCATGCTCGGGGTCGAGGTATTCCGCCCGCTTCGCGATCTCCGGATGCTGCTGCATGCCGGCATGCTCGGCACCGCGGCCTCGCGCGGCATCCTGGACGTCTTTGCCGCGACGCCTCTCGTCGTCGACAACATGGGGGGCCTCGACGGGCCCCCCAAGCCCCCCGACGCTCGGCAGCGTCCCGGCGAAGCCGTGGCGCTCCTCGGCGACGCCTCCGTGCCTACGGTTGCCTTCGAGGACGTGCAGTTCTCGTATCCCGGCGCGCGACGCGGGGCTCACGACGGCGTCGCCTTTCACGTCGGCGCCGGTGAGCGGGTGGCCTTCGTGGGACCGAGCGGGAGCGGCAAGTCGACCGTGGTGCGCCTGCTCCTGCGCTTCTACGATGCCGACGCGGGGCGCGTGCTCGTGGGCGGGCGCGACGTGCGCACCCTGCCGCTCGCCGAGCTGCGCCGCCACATCGCGGTGGTGAGCCAGGACACGTACCTCTTCCATGGCACCGTTGAAGACAACTTACGGATGGGCAAGCCGGAGGCGACGGCGGCCGAGCTCGAGGCGGCGGCGCGCGCCTCCAACGCGCACGAGTTCATTGCGCGGCTGCCGGACGGCTACCAGACGGTGGTCGGCGAGCGCGGGGTCCGGCTGTCGGGCGGCCAGCGCCAGCGTATCGCCATCGCGCGCGCGCTGCTGCGCGATGCCCCCATCCTCGTGCTGGACGAGGCGCTGTCCTCCGTGGATGCGGAGAGCGAAGCGCTCATCCAGGCCGCGCTCGACCGCCTCATGGAGGGCCGCACGACGCTCATCTTCGCGCACCGCCTCTCCAGCGTGATCGGCGCCGACCGCATCGTGGTGCTGGACCGCGGCCGGGTGGCGGAGAACGGCACGCACGCGGGGCTCATGACGCAGCAGGGTCCGTACTGGCGGCTCATGGCGCCGCAGCTCGAGATGGCCGCCCGTCAGGACCCGGGGCTCGCGAGCGCAAGCCTGCGCGCGGTGCCGGCAGAGATCACCAATGGCGGCACACCGGAGAGCGACGACACCGCGGAGCCGAGCGCGGCGCCGAGCGTCGCGCGCGCGGCGGCGCTTCGCTGGTCGCAGGCGCTGCCCGTGCTGATGCGGATGATCCGCGGCTACCACGGGCGCCTCGGCGTGACCTTCGTGCTCGGCATCGCGCGCGTGGCCGCGCTCATGGCGGTGGGCGTGCTGGGCGCGCTCGTGGTGCGTGCGGTGGCCGACGGCGCGCCCTTCGGCGCGCTGCTGGTGGCGCTCGCGGTCACGGCGCCGCTGGCGGGGCTGCTGCACTGGCTGGAGTCGTGGCTGGCCCACGACATGGCGTACCGCCTGCTGAGCGACATGCGCCTGGCGCTCTATAAAGCGGTCGACGCGCTCGCGCCCGCCTACCTGACGCGGCGGCGCAGTGGCGACCTCGTGGCGGTGGCCACGCACGACGTCGAGCTCATCGAGTACTTCTTCGCGCACACGGTCACGCCCGTGCTCGTCGCTGTCATCGTGCCGCTCGCGGTGCTGGCCACGCTCATCCGATTCGGTTGGCCGCTGGCGGCGGCCCTGCTGCCCTTCCTGCTCTATGCCGCCCTCAGCCCCGTGCTGCGCCGCGCGCGCATCGACCAGCTGGGCTCGCGCGCGCGCGAGATCTCCGGCGATCTCAGCGCGCACACCGTCGACTCCATCCAGGGCATCGGCGAGATCGTCGCCTTCCAGCGCGAGCGCGCGCGCGGCGAGGAGCTGTCGGCGCGCGCCCGCGCCTACCTCGGCGCGCGCCTGCCCTTGCTCGCCGATCTCGCGCGTGAAGGCGCGCTCCACGAGGCGGTGATGGCGCTCGGCGGCCTCGCCATCGTGGCCGTGGGCGCCTCCATGGTGGCGGCGGGGACGCTCGCAGGCGCCACGCTGCCCCTGCTCACCCTGCTCGCCCTGTCGGCCTTCGTGCCCCTGTGGGAGGTCTCGCAAGTGGGTCGCCAGCTCGCGGACACGCTGGGCGCCACGCGGCGAGTGCACGCGATCCACTCGGAGCCGGTGCCGGTACAGGACGGACCGGGCGTGCCGGTGGAAGCGACGCAGGGGCGAATGCGTTCACGGTTACGGGCGGCCGTGCCGGCCATCGAGATGCGGCACGTGACGTTCACGTATCCGGGCCGGCGGCGGCCCGCCCTGAAGGGAGCGTCGCTCACCGTGCCCGTCGGCAGCACGGTGGCGCTCGTGGGATCATCAGGCGCGGGCAAGACGACCATCGCGCACCTGTGCCTGCGCTTCTGGGATCCCGACACGGGCGACATCCGCCTCGCTGGCCATGATCTCCGGGCGTGGCGCCTCGACGATCTGCGGAGCGAGATCGCGCTCGTCGCGCAGGACACCTATCTGTTCAACGACTCGCTGCGCGCCAACGTGCTCCTCGCACGCCCCGGCGCCACCGCGCCCGAGCTGCGCGCCGCCCTCGAGCGCGCCTCGCTCGGCGATCTCATCGAGTCGCTCCCCAAGGGCATCGAAACAGTCGTGGGCGAGCGCGGCATGCAGCTGTCGGGTGGCCAGCGCCAGCGCGTGGCCATCGCGCGCGCGTTCCTCAAGGACGCGCCCGTCCTCATCCTGGACGAGGCCACGTCGCATCTCGACGCCGTGAACGAGGCGATGGTGCGCCAGGCGCTGGAGGCGCTTGCCCGCGACCGGACGACGCTGGTGATCGCCCATCGGCTGTCCACCGTGCGCGATGCGGATCTCATCGCGGTCCTGCACGAGGGCCACATCGCCGAGACGGGCCGCCACGACGATCTGCTGGCCGAGGGAGGCCTCTACGCACGCCTCGTGTCTCGCCAGGTAGCGGCCGTCACGACGCCCGCGATCTGACGGCGGCCGGCGCCATTCCGTCTGCAGTCATGCCCGACCACGCCGGATGGCTGTCGGGGATGCTGCGCGGCTTCATCTCGCTCGCGTCGTAAGCAGCACCGGGGCGAAGGCCCCGAGTGCCGCTCCCGTCAATTACAAACGGCGCCCCTGCGCGCCCGAGCCGCAACGCGGAGTGGCGGCTGCCACCACCGAGCAACTCATGCACGGCAACTCCTACAAGCACGCTCAACGCGACAGCGCGACGAATAGGCGACGTGGGGTGACGTCCAACCATTGAGCGAATGTGTGCGCTGGGAGGAACTCGATGAGGATCACAACGGTAGCGAGTGTCGTGTTGGCGCTCGCGATGGCGGCGCCCGCGATGGCGGGAGCCGGCTCGTGGACGACGGACCACCGTGCCAACGGGCGCGGTCACGTTCGATACACGGGCGATCGGGACGGGAGCAACCGCTGGAACGACGAGCGGCGCGGTGACCACGACGGGCGGCGCGGCGACGATGAGCGCCGCGACATGAGAAACGGCGACCGGCGCGGTGACGGCAACCGCGATGACCGCGGCCGGCATCTCGGGCAGCGCAAGCACGACAACGACAGGCGTGACAACCGCCGCGACCACCGCGACGAGCGCGGTGCGTGGCACGAGAAGGACCGCAACGATCATCGCGACTGGCAGCGCGCAAGCCACGAGGACGGGCGGGACTGGCAAGAGACGCGGTACGGGCGAGACCGATAGACGGTCAAACACGCGAGGGCACGGTGATGCAGTTTACTGTCAGCTACAAGAGAGAGCGGTCGGCGGCGCACGGCTCGACCGACGTCACCTTCCTGGTCCAGGCCGGCGACGCCGAGGCGGCGGAGACGGCGGCCGCGGACTTGTACACCGCCGCCTACGGCCGCAGCCCGGCCGACGACCGCGCCGAGCTCATCGCCGTCCGTCTATCGACCTGACCATATCCAGCGTGGCCATGCGGTACGATGAAGGGACCGCATGGCCGCGTTCGAAACCACTGCACCCGACCTGAAGCCGCTGCTAGGCGAGCGCATCAATCGGCTCGGGCTCAAGCTCGAGGGCTCGCCCATGGAGCGATACGTCGCCGACCTCTACCGTGAGCTCGAGGCCAAGGGACTCAAGCGCTTCCGCCCCCTCACGTATTTCACCGACGAGTGGGGTTGTCCGTCCGAGGAGCCGATCATCGGCATCCCGTTCTACCTGGCCGACGCCAAGCTGTCGCGTCTCGAGAAGCAGTTCGACGACCTCGAGGACGTCCGCGAGATCCGCATGTACCTGCGCCACGAAGCGGGCCACGCCTTCAACTACGCGTACAAGCTCTTCGAGACCCCCGAGTGGCGCGAGCGGTTCGGGCCGTTCAATCGGCCCTACCGCGATCGCTACCGGCCCGTCCCCTTCCATCGCGGGTTCGTGCGCCACATGGAAGGCTGGTACGCGCAAAAGCATCCGGACGAGGACTTCGCCGAGACGTTCGCCGTCTGGCTCACGCCCCGCTCGCGGTGGCGGCAGCGCTACAAGGGCTGGCCGGCCATGGACAAGCTGCGCTACGTCGATCGCGTGGGGCGCAAGGTCGGCGACACCGAGCCCGTCGTGCGGCTGGCCTCCACCGACATCACGGTGGAAGAGATGAACATGACCGTGGAGGAGTTCTTCCGCTCCCAGGAGTCCGAGGCGCAGCCTGTCGACGTCGCCCTCGAGCACGATCTCGCAGATCTCTTCGTCCGCCCCCGCAAGGGCCTGCCGTCGGCGGCGGACATCGTACGCGGGCCCCGGGCCGGCCTCATCAACAAGAACGAGGACAGGACCGGGGTGCG
>JBKKCN010000750.1:0-11227 GCA_046712525.1 Candidatus Rokuibacteriota bacterium | reverse complement strand
GAATATGGGGGATTGATTACATGGGGGACCTCGCCGGGTCCCCCAAGCCCTCTGACGCTCGGAAGCGGCCCGGCGAAGCGGGGCCGCTCCTCGATCCCCCGCGTGCGGTGACGGTCGGCGTCATCATGACCGGGCGGGGGCGTGATGCGTGCCGGAATCTCGGGATCGCGAGTGACCCGCGCGTGGCGGCGCAGCGGGTGGTGGAGGGGGACGAACGGCTCGTCGATGTCGCCGTGGCCGAATGGCCGGGCGGCGCGCGGCGCTACTTCGTGGGAGCGGCGGGGGCGGGCTTCGACGCCGCCGTGGCGCGCCGCGCCGCCGCGCGGCCCGGATCCGGCACGGTGCCCTACCTACTCGCGGTGGTGGAGTCCATTCGCGCGCACGTGCCCGTCGAGGCCGAGATCAGCGTCGACGGGGGTGTACCGTGGCGCGGTCCCGTCACGGCGGCGGTGATCGCCAACGGCAGCCACTACGGGGGCGGCATGCGGATCGCTCCCCACGCCGATCCGGCCGACGGCGCTCTCGACCTCGTGGTGCTGGGCGCGCTCGGCCGCGTGGAAATGCTCCGCTGGCTGCCCACGCTCTATCGCGGGACACACCTACGGCATCCACGCGTGTGGACCGTGCGCGCCCGCCACGTGGCCGTTCGCTCGCTCACCGCCCTCCCCACCCATCTCGACGGCGAGTCCACCGCCGACACCCCCTTCACGGTGAGCGTGTGCGCGGGCGCGCTGCCACTGCGCGCCTGACCACGGCTTGACAGGCGGGACCCCGGGTGGGATCGTACCCCCTGGGGGTATCACGCGTGCGCAACGACGAGGCGAAGGGCAAGGCGCGGGGACGGCTGCGCCGCATTGAGGGGCAGGTGCAGGGGCTGCAGCGCATGATCGACAACGACGCCGACTGCGTCGACGTGCTGTTGCAGATCTCGGCCGTGCAGGGGGCGCTCGAGCAGGTGCGCAAGCTGTTGCTGGGCCGCCACATCGAGTCGTGTGTGGCGGACGCGATGCGGTCCGGGTCGCGTGGAGACCGGCAGCAGAAGATCGACGAGCTGCTCGACGTGTTCACCCGCTTCGGCGGCAAGTGATGGAGACCCGGACGCTGCCCGTGCGCGGCATGCACTGCGCGGCATGCGTGGGCAAGGTCGAGCGCGCCCTCAAATCGGTGGACGGCGTGGCGGATGCGCGCGTGAACCTCGCCACCGAGCAGGCGACGTTCGACCTCGATCCCGCGCGCACCGGCGTCGATGCCCTGCGCGCGGCCGTGGCCGCCGCCGGCTACGAGCTGGCGGAGGCGCCCGCGGTGGCGGGTGACGAGGAGGCGGGCCCCCGCGCCGCCCACGCCCGCGAGGCGCGCCTGCTGCGGCTCAAGGTGATCGTGGGCGCGCTCCTCACCGCGCCGGTGCTCGTGGGCAACATGCCGGAGATCTTCCCGTGGGCACCCGCGTGGCTGCGCAATCCGTGGCTGCTGCTGGCGCTCGCCACCCCGGTGCAGTTCTGGGTGGGCGCCGACTTCCACCGGGGCTTCCTGCGTGATCTGCGGTACCGGAGCGCGAGCATGTCGACCCTCGTCTCCCTCGGGACCAACGCCGCGTACTTCTTCAGCGTGGCGGTGACGCTGTGGCCGCACACGTTCATGGCGCTGGGGGCGATGACGTACTACGAGACGGCGGCCACCGTGATCACCCTCGTCGTGCTCGGGCGCTGGCTCGAGCTGCGCGCGCGCGGCCGCACCTCCGACGCCATCCGGCGCCTCGTCCGCCTCGCCCCGCGCACGGCGCGCGTGCAACGGCAGGGGTCGGAGATCGACGTGCCCACGGCGGAAGTCGTCGCCGGTGACGTCGTCCGGATCCGCCCCGGCGAGCGGCTGCCCGTCGACGGCGAGGTGATCGAAGGCGCCTCCACCGTCGACGAATCCATGCTCACGGGCGAGAGCATGCCGGTGGAGAAGGCGCCGGGCGCGCGCGTCATCGCCGGCACCGTGAACAGGACCGGCAGCTTCCTCTTCCGCGCCACCCGGGTGGGTGCTGCGACGACGCTGGCCCGCATCATCAAGCTCGTCGAGGAGGCGCAAGGCTCGCGGGCGCCCATCCAGCGCCTCGCCGACCGCGTGGCGGCCGTCTTCGTGCCCATCGTTCTGGCTCTCGCCGCGCTCACGTTCGCGGCCTGGTGGCTCCTCGGCCCGGAGCCGGCCGTGCTCTATGCGCTCACCAACGCGGTGGCCGTGCTCGTGATCGCGTGCCCGTGCGCCATGGGACTCGCCACCCCGACCGCGATCATGGTCGGCACCGGGCGCGGCGCCGAGCACGGCGTGCTGATCAAGAGCGCCTCCGCCCTCGAGCTGCTGCACAAGGTGGACACGGTGGTGTTCGACAAGACGGGCACGCTCACGGTGGGCCGGCCCACCCTCACCGACGTGGTCGCGCAGCCGCCGAGCACGGAGGACGAGGTCCTCGCCATCGCGGCGGCGGCGGAGCAGGGCTCGGAGCATCCGATCGGTGAGGCCATCGTGCGCGCTGCCAAGGACCGGGGCCTGGCGCTGCCCGCCGTGAGCGAGTTCGTCACCGTGCCCGGGCAGGGCGTGGATGCGATGGCGCCGGACGGCCGCGTGCTTCTCGGCAACCGTACGCTGATGGACGCGCGCGGCATCGACGTCTCCGCCCTCGAAGACCGCGCCCGCGCGCTGGCGTCGGAAGGCAAGACGGCGGTGTACGTGGCGTTCGCGGGCCGCGCCCTCGGGATCGTGGCCGCCGCCGACGTCGTCAAGCCGGAGGCCGCGCACGCCGTGGCCGATCTCAAGGCGCTCGGCCTCGACGTGGTGATGCTGACGGGAGACCACCGCGTGACCGCGGATGCCATCGCACGGCAGGCGGGCGTCGATCGCGTGCTCGCCGAAGTCCTTCCCGAAGACAAGGCGCGCGAGATCGTCCGGTTACAGGACGCGGGTCACCGCGTGGCCATGGTGGGCGACGGCATCAATGACGCCCCCGCGCTCGCGCAGGCGGACGTCGGGATCGCCATGGGCTCGGGGACGGATGTGGCCATCGAGGCCGCCGACGTCACTCTGATGCGCGGGGATTTGCACGGGGTGGTGGACTCCGTCGAGCTGTCGCGTCAGACGATCCGCATCATCAAGGAGAACCTCGCGTGGGCGTTCGGTTACAATATCATTCTCATTCCCGTGGCCGCGGGCGCGCTCTACCCGGTGTGGGGCGTGCTGCTGTCGCCCATCCTCGCGGGCGCGGCCATGGCGTTCTCGTCCGTGTCGGTGGTCACCAACAGTCTCAGGCTCAAACGATGGAGGCCCAGCCATGGCAACTGATCCCGTGTGTCACATGAGCGTCGAGCCCGCGAAGGCGGCCGCGCAGTCGGCCTACAAGGGGCAGACCTATTATTTCTGCGCGGTGGGCTGCAAGCAGAAGTTCGACCGCGAGCCCGACAAGTACCTGTCTCCGGGCACGTGATGCAGGAGCCGCCGCTCCTGCGCGGCCGCGACCGGTACGAGCGCGTGATGGAGGGCTGGAGCGACGACGCGCCCGGCGAGGCGTTCACGCATACCGTGCGCCTCGCCGATCCCGACCGTCGCGTGGATCTCTCGGTCACCGCGCTTCCATCGCCGACGTATGTCATCCAGGTTGCGGAGTGCCGCGTGGTCGAGGGCGACGTGTCGCCTGCGGCGGCGCGTGGTGTCGCCGCGCTCGCGGGCACCGCGATGGTGGGTGGGCTCACGCGCCGGGTGGCGGAGCTGACGGGCGGCGGCGAGGGCGCGCGGATCGTGGTGGACGCGATGATCGAGGTGGCGCGGCTGTCGCGCCAGGTGACCAAGCTGCCCGCCGAACAGGCGCAACGCGCCGCCGAGGGCGGCGCCCGGGTGTGCTGGGAGCTCGACACGACGGGATGGATCGACCTTCCGGACTCCTGCTTCACGTATAGCGACGCCGGCCGCCGCCTGCTCGACACGCCGGGTGTCACGCCGGCGATGACGCCGCAGCTCTATCGGCCCGCGCCGGGCCAGCGTAGGATTTTTGTTCGCCATAAAGTCGCGCGCCTGGAGCGCCGCGGACCGACGCTCGAGCTCCACCATTCCATGCACGACAACGTGCATGGGTTCGAGGTTCACTATGCGATCGACATGGGCACTGCGCGGGTGATCAGCGCCGAGCACACGACGCCGAAGCTGCCGTACATGGGGATCTGCTCCGAGCCTCAGCGCAAGATCGCGGCGCTGCTGGGCGAGACGGTCGACGACGGCCTGCGCCGGCGCATCCAGGGCCACCTCGGCGGCGCCGGGGGCTGCGCGCAGCTCTACGATCTCACGGCGGATCTACTGAGGCTGCTCGCGTAGCGGTGCGCGCGCCCCGAAGCGGCTTCTCCATGAAGAAGCGCTGGTGGCCGGGCGGATAATCGTTCAGCGCCGCAAACACACGGTAGCCGCGCCGTTCGTAAAACGGCCGCGCCTGATAGCTGAATGTGTCGAGATGGGCTTGCGTACAGCCGCGCCGCGCACCGACCTCTTCGATCTGATCCATCAAGCGGGTGCCGAGGCCGGTGTGCCGCAGCGGCTCGGACACCCACAGCAAGGCGACGTGCAGCCAGTTCCAGTCGATCGTGCCCACCGCCCCTCCCACCAGCGTCGCGCGGTCATCGCGGGCCAGGACCGCCACTCGCTGAAAGCCCGGAACGAGGGTCATCGGCAGTGCGTGTCGCGTCAGACCGTCCTGAATGGCGCGAAGGTCGTCCGGCGACGGATCGTCTTCGATGCTGATCACCCAGCTCATGTCGAGACCACGTGCCGGGTCACGGCGCCCTCCAGCGATTCGCCGCCGATCGTGACGTAGAGCTGCCCGCCGGACACGGAGAGGGCAAACACCATGCGACGCTTCAGCCGCGTCACCAGCGCGGCCAACAGCGCATGGTCGACGTGATACAGCTCGAGCGCCGCCGCCCGGTGAATGCGCTCGCCCCACCACTGCCGGGCGACACTCTTGGGATCTTTGTGCGTGTACACGACGACGCGCGCGGCGGCCTTGCTCGCCCGGTGCATCCGCGCGGCGTCGGGCGCCCCCACGTCGATCCACACGCGAAGGTGTCCCGTGAGATCACGGACCGCCAGCGCCGGCTCGTCCGGCTCGGCGAGGCCCTTGGAGAAGCCGACGCCCTCGGCGTACTCCAGGCAGTACGCGAGCACGCGCGTGACGAGATACTCTTCGGTTTCCGATGGGTGGCGCGCCACACGCAGCGCGAGCGTCTCGTAGACACCGCGGTCGGTGTCGGATAGCTCGATGTCGAAGGTGTGGATGGTCGCCGTCAGTGCCACGAGGTCAAGCGCTGCCATGGTCGAACGGCTGCCGGCGTGCCGTGACCTCGATCTCGATGCGCATGCGGGGATCGGCGAGGCCGGCGGAAATCATCGTGGCGGCCGGACGCACGTCGCCGAAGTACTTGCGCAAGATCGGCCAGCACTGCTGAAAGTCCGCCGCTTGCGGAACGATGTACGTGACGCGAACGACATCCCGCATGCCGGCCCCCGCCTGCTCGAGGGCGGCCTGGATGTTCCGCAGGCACTGCTCGGCCTGCTCGGTCACGCTGTCCGAGATCGTCATCGCCTTGTAGTCGAACCCCGTCGTGCCGGAGACGAAGACCCACTCGCCGTCGACCACCGCCCGCGAATATCCGATCTCTTTCTCGAACGAGGACCCTGAGCTGATCAGCCGACGTGTCACGCGCGGCCTCCTTTCGTGGAGGCCCTAGGATAGGCGCATCCGCGCGAGGCGGAAAGGGCCGTATACTTGCACCACCATGCACGTATTGCCGGTCGGCAAGCTGCGCGCCGAGACGCTGCAGGCCGTCTTCGACAAGCTGCCGTCGCGGGATGCGCGGGTCGTCGTCGGTCCCCGGGTCGGTGAAGACGCCGCCGTCATCGACATGGGGGACCGGTATCTCATCGCCAGCGCCGATCCCATCACCTTCGCCACCGACGATCTCGCGCGCTATGCGCTCGCCGTCAACGCCAACGACGTCGCCGTGCGGGGCGCGCGCCCGCGCTGGTTTCTCGCCACGCTCCTGCTGCCCGAAGGCACCACCACGGAGGCGACGGCGACGGCGCTTCTCGCGCAGCTCGTGGAGGCGTGCGACGAGCTCGACATCGCCCTCGTGGGCGGCCACACGGAAGTCACGCATGGGCTCACGCGGCCCCTCATCGCGGGCACCATGCTGGGCGAGGTGGCCAAGGACAAGCTGGTCACCACGGGCGGCGCGCGCGTGGGCGATGCGGTGGTGATGACCAAGGGCGTGCCCGTGGAAGGGGCGGCCATCATCGCGCGCGAGAAGGAAGCGGAGCTGCGCGCACGCGGTGTCTCGCCCGCGCTCATCAAGCGCGCGAAGAACTTCCTGCGCGTGCCGGGGATCAGCGTGCTTCCGGAAGCCGAGATCGCGTGCGAGCTGGCGAGCGTGCACGCCATGCACGATCCCACGGAAGGTGGGATCGCCACCGCGCTCGTGGAGATGGCGGACGCCGCCCAGGTGGGACTGCGCATCGACGCCACGCGGATCATGGTGCTGCCGGAGGGCAAGGTGCTGTGCGAGGCGTTCGGGCTCGATCCTCTCGGCACCATTGCTTCCGGGGCCCTGCTCATGACGCTCGATCCCGCTGAGGCGGCGATCGTCGTGCATGCCCTCGCGCGCGAATCGATCGACTGTCACTTCATCGGCTCCGTCGTCGCTCGCGAGCAGGGCGTGACCCTCGTCGACGGTACCCGGCAGTGGCCGATGCCGGTGTTCGCCCAGGACGAGATCACGAAACTCTTCAAGGAGGACTGAGCGTGCCCCAGATCGGCTACTCGCATCGGCCCCTCGCCCTCGGGCGTGACGGGATGGTGGCCTCCGCGCATCCGTTCGCCACGCTGGCGGGCGTGGAGACGCTGAAGGCGGGTGGCACCGCCGCCGACGCCGCGGTGGCGGTCAATGCCGTCCTCGCCGTCACCCAGCCGTACTGCTGCGGCGTGGGCGGCGACATCTTCGTGCTCTATTACGAAGCCGCCACTCGTCGCGTGCACTTCCTCAACGGGGCCGGCCGCTCCGGCTCGCGCGCGACGTTCGATGAGCTCCGCCGCCGCGGCATGAGCGGTCTGCCCGTCCTCGGCCCGCCCACCGTGAGCGTGCCCGGCTGCGTCCGCGGCTGGTCGATGCTGCTCGAGCGCTTCGGCACCCGTCCCCTGCGCGAGCTGCTGGCGCCGGCCATCCACTACGCCGAGCGCGGCTTTCCGAATACCCTGCTCGTGAGCCAGGCCATTACGGAGTTCATGGGCGGCAATCGCGATCCTGAATGGCATCGGATCTTCGCGCCGGGCGGCGTGCCTCCCGCCCAGGGCGTGCCCCTCGTGCAGGCCGATCTCGCGCGCACGCTGCGCGAGCTGGGTGACGAAGGCCCCGACCTCTTCTATCGCGGCCGCGTGGCGCGCGCCATCGCGGAGAGGATGAGCGCGGACGGCTTCCTCACCCTGGAGGACTTCGCCGACCACGAAGGGAAATGGGGCCACCCCATCAGCACCACCTACCGTGGCGCCACCGTGTATGAGACGCCGCCGCCCACCCAGGGCGTGGCCGCCCTCCTCGCGCTGAACCTCATCGAGGGGTTCCCGCTCGCGAAGCGACGCATCCATTCGGTGCAGCATCTGCACCTGCTGCTCGAGATGGTGAAGCTCGCGTACGCCGACCGCGACCGCTACATCGCCGATCCCTCGCGTGCCTCCGTGCCGGTGGCGGGGCTGCTTGACAAGAAATACGCGGCGCGCCGGCGCAAGTCCTACGATCCGCGCAAGGCGGGCACGTACGCGGCGGGCGAGCCCGAGGGCGACACCACCGGCTTCGTCATCGCCGACGCGCAGGGAAATGTGATCAGCGTGATCGAAAGCCTCTTCAACCCGTTCGGCTCCGGCGTGGTGGTGCCGGGCACGGGGGTGCTGCTGCAGAATCGCGGCCGCCATTTCAGCATGGACCCCGAGCATCCGAGCGCGCTCGCCCCCCGCAAGCAGCCGTTCCACACGCTCATCGCCTCCATCGTGACCCGCGACGAGGCGCCGATGATGGCCCTGGCCGCCATGGGCGGCAACGGGCAGGCGATGTTTCACGCGCAGATCCTCACCAACGTGCTCGACTACGGCATGGACATCCAGGAAGCCATCGAGCGCCCGCGCTTCCTCATCGGCGCGTTCCTGCCCGATGATCCCGCCCACGCCATCTATCTCGAGAGGCGCGTGCCCCGGAACGTCTTCGCCGGCCTCGAGCGCAAGGGCCACAACGTGAAGGCGGCGCCCGAGTTCTTCGCCAAGGTCGGCCACGCGCACGGCATCGTGCGGCGCGACGGCACTCTCACGGGCGGCGCCGATCCCCGCGGCGACGGCGCCGCGCTGGGGTTCTGACATGCGCCTGGCCATCGCCATCGCCGTCCTTGTGTGCGTGATCACGGCGCCCGCGGGCGCCGCCGAATGGGGAGGGATCGTTCCCGGCGCCACCACCATGGACGCGCTGCGCGCCCGCTACGGTGGGCCCACCCGCACGGCGACCGAGAAGACGGAGGGCTACGATACGGCGTCCTGGACGTACGAAGGCTCGCAGGCGCCGACGGGGATGAAGCGGATGGTGATCGACTTCGGCCTCGTGAGCGCGGGCCAGTTCCGGCGCGAGGTGGTGAGGGCATTCCGCCTCGAGCCCAACCCCGGCGCCTTCGATCGCCGCACCATCCTCGCCGGCTGGGGCCCGCCCTCACGCGCGGGCCGCGAGGCGGACGCCGACATCTTCGTCTACGCGGAGGGCCTCATCGTCTACTTCGAGAAGGACGACTTCCGGGCGCGGATGATGATCTTCACGCCGCCCCAGCCGCTCGGCGACCCCCCGGCGACGAAGTAGCCCGCAGGAATCCCCGCACGGGAATCTCGACCCACTGGGGTCGATTGTTCGCCTCGTAGACGATCTCGTAGGCCGCTTTCTCCAGCTCGAACACCGCCACCGCCCGCGTGAAGTCTTCTGCGGTCGTTGGTAAGAACGGCGCGTCCCGCGCCGTGTCGCCGTAGCCGGCGAGGAACGCGCGGCGCATGTCGGCCTCCCACGCGCCCGCCGGCTCCGGTGAGGCGACGCCGGCGCTGGCGACGGCATAGTGCAGGGACCGCAGCATGCCGGCCACGTCGCGCAGCGGCGTGTGCTTGCGACGGCGCTCCTCCAGCGAGCGCAACGGCTCCCCCTCGAAGTCGATGAGCACGAAATCGTCGCCCTCCACGCGCAGCGTCTGTCCGAGATGGAAGTCGCCGTGGTGGCGGAGCTTCACGTGGCCGCTCAGCCCCCCGAGGCCGTCGAGCGCGTGCGCGACGTCCGGAAGCGCACGCGGCGCGAGCGCCGCCCGCGCCGCCGCCACCTGCCGCCGGATGGCCTCCTGCCACGCGGTGATGTCGGCGCGGCCGATCGGCTCCGCTGTGAAGGCGGGATCGTCCGTCGGCGTGGCGAGCGCCCGGTGCAGGGCGGCGGTGCGCTCGCCGAGGCGCCCCAGCGCGGCAAGGGCGGGATCCCCCTGCGACAGCCGCTCGAGCAGCCACTGCCAGCCGTCGCGTGCGCCGGCCGCCAGCTGCTGCGCGACGGCGATCGTGGTGCGGCCGCCGTCCGTCGCCTCGTACTCGAGCGCGCCCGCCAGCGGTGGCGTGTGCGGGAAACGGGCGTGCTCGGTGAGGAAGCGCGTGATCTCCAGCTCCGGGTTCAGGCCTTCCGTGAGGCGCCGGAAGTGCTTGACGATGAGGGTGGCGCCGAAGGTCACAGACGTGTTGCTCTGCTCGCCCGCCAGGCGCGCCACTCGCTCCTCCGGGACCGGACGGCGCACGGCCCGCGTCCACGAGCCGGTGAGGGTGCCGTGCTTGCCGTGTACGCGCCCGCCCTCGGCCATGACCGCGAGCAGGGATCGGCAGAAGCCCGCATCGTCGAGCGCGTCGCGCACGGCCGGTCCCTCGAGCAGGGGGACGGCGTAGCGCTCGCGCGTCCCGACATCCTCCAGGGTGACGTCGATCAGGACGAGAGCGCCGTCGCCCACGGGCACGCGGTCGGCCACCGCCACCGCCTCGATGCGGCGCGTCTTGCTCGCGAACCACCGCTGGCGCGCGAGCCAGGCGGCCAGCTCAGATGGCGGCGGATTCGATGCCATACCGGACCGGGCGCCGACCGCGGTGCTCGAGGCGAAGCCAGTAGTAGCCGAGGGGGCCGAGGCTGAGGAAGTAGGGCGCGCGTCCGATGACGGGAAAGCGCGCCGCGCTCAGTATCTCCACGGGCTCCACCCCTTCGTGGCGTGCGAGGTCGATCTCCACCGGCTGCGTGGTGGCGCTGAGGTTGGCGACGACGAGGATCGTCTCGCCCTCGTGCTCGCGGTAATAGGCGAGCACGGAATGATTGCGCGGCCGGAGGAACTCGATGGTGCCGCGGCCGAAGGCGGGCGCGGTGCGCCGCGCCGCGATGAGGCGCTTCATCACGTTGAGGAGCGAGAAGTCGTGCGTCTCCTGCGCCGCCACGTTCACGGCCTGGTAGCCGTAGACCGCGTCCGTGATCACGGGGAGATAGAGCTTGGCGGGATCGGCGGTGGAGAAGCCCGCGTTGCGGTCGTTCGACCACTGCATGGGCGTGCGCACGCCGTTGCGGTCACCGAGGTAGATGTTGTCGCCCATGCCGATCTCGTCGCCGTAGTAGACGATGGGGCTGCCGGGCAGCGTGAAGAGCAGGCAGTTCAGCAGCTCGATGCGCCGCCGGTCGTTGTCCATGAGCGGCGCCAGCCGCCGCCGGATGCCGAGGTTGAGCTTCATGGCGGGATCGCTGGCGTACGCGAAGTACATGTAGTCGCGCTCTTCGTTGGTGACCATCTCCAGCGTGAGCTCGTCGTGGTTACGCAGGAAGACGCACCACGAGCAGGCGGGCGGGATGGGCGGCATGTGCGTGAAGATGTCCGTCACGGGCAGCCGGTCGGCGCGGCGCACGGCCATGTACAGGCGCGGCATGAGCGGGAAGTTGAAGGCCATGTGGAACTCGTCGCCGTCGCCGAAGTAGGGGCGCACGTCCTCCGGCCACTGGTTGGCCTCCGCGAGCAGGACCTTGGAGCAGCCGTACTCGCGGTCGATGACCCGGCGCAGCTCCTTGAGGATGACGTGCGTCTCGGGCAGGTTCTCGCAGTTGGTGCCTTCCCGCTCGATGAGGTAGGGCAC
>JBKKCN010000749.1:0-11047 GCA_046712525.1 Candidatus Rokuibacteriota bacterium | reverse complement strand
CGGCAGGATGAATGCTGAGCGTTGACGGGCTGACGAAGAGGTTTGGCGGGTTCACGGCGCTGAATGCCGTGTCGTTCGAGGTGCGGCAGGGGGAGATCCTGGGGTTGATCGGGCCCAATGGGTCGGGCAAGACCACGTGCTTCAACTGTATCGCGGGTACGCTCGAGCCGACGGCGGGGTCGATCCGGTTCGACGGCCAGCAGATCGGCGGCCTCACGCCGGACGCGGTCTGTCACCTCGGCATCGCCCGCACGTTTCAAATCCCGCGTCCCTTCCGCAAGCTGTCCATCCTCGAGAACGTCGCCGTGGCCGCGCACTTCGGCGCCAGCACGCGCACGGCGGAGGCGGAGGCCCGGCGGCGCGCGGCGGAGATTCTCACCCTCGTGGGCCTGCCCACCACCACCGACGCCTCCACCACGCTGCTGGGCGCGGGCGGCCTCAAGAAGCTGGAGCTGGCGCGCGCGCTCGCCACCGGCCCCAAGCTGCTGCTCGCGGACGAGAGCCTCGGCGGCCTCGACCCTGCCGAGATGGGCGCCGCCGCCGACATGCTGCGCCGGATCCGCGGCGAGCTGGGCGTCACCATCGTGTGGGTGGAGCACATCATGGCCACCCTGATGCGGGTCGTGGACCGCCTGGTGGTCCTCGACCACGGCGAGAAGATCGCCGAGGGCAAGCCGATGCAGATCGCGGAGGACCCGAAGGTCATCGAGGCCTATCTCGGCGAGAAGGTCGTGCTCACGTGAGCGCGCCCATGCTCACCGTGGACAAGGTCACGGCCGGCTACGGCGCCTTCACCGCCCTCTGGGACGTCAGCCTGCGCGTGGCGGCGGGGGAGGCGGTGGCGGTGGTGGGGCCGAACGGCGCCGGCAAGACGACGCTCATGCGCGTGATCTCCGGCATGATCGCGCCGCGCGCGGGCGCCATCACCTTCGAGGGACAGCCGGTGGGCGGGCGCCCCGCCTACGACATCGTCGGCCACGGCATCGCGCACGTGCCCGAAGGGCGCCGGATCTTCCCCGCCCTCACCGTGGCGGAAAACCTCAAGATGGGCGCCTTCCTGCCCAGCGCGCGCAAGCACTACGGCGAGAGCCTCGCCCGCGTCTTCACGCTCTTCCCCGTGCTCGCCGAGCGCCAGGCGCAGCGGGCGGGCAGCCTCTCCGGCGGCGAGCAGCAGATGCTGGCGGTGGGCCGCGCGCTCATGTCGCGCCCCAAGCTCATCCTGCTCGACGAGCCGTCGATGGGCCTGGCGCCGGTGATGGTGCTGCGGCTGTTCGACCTCATTCGCCGCGTGCGCGAGGAGGGCTACACGATCCTCGTCGTGGAGCAGAACGTGCGCCAGGTGCTGAAGCTGGTGGACCGCGCCTACCTGCTGGAGGTGGGACGCATCAAGATCGAAGGGCGCGCCCACGAGCTCGCCGAGCAGGACTTCATCAGAAAGGCGTACGTGGGCCTGTGATCGACCCCATCTTTCTGCTCGAGGCCGCCATCAACGGCATCCTGCTCGGCGGCATCCTCGCCCTCCTCGCGCTCGGCCTCAACCTGATCTTCGGCGTCATCGACATCGTCTGGATCGCCTACGTGGACCTCGTGATGCTGTGCATGTACGCGGCGTACTTCGCGATCCAGGTGTACGGCTGGCCCGTGTGGGTGGGCGGCCTCGCCGCCGTCGTCCTCGGGGCGCTCCTCGGCGTCGGCGTGCACCTGCTCATCATCACGCCCATCCTCGGCAGCGCGCCCGTCAACCAGCTCCTCGCCACCGGCGGGCTCCTCTTTTTCTTGCAGTCGTTCGCAACATTTTTGTGGACCACCGATCACAAGAGCGTGCGCCTGTCGCTGCCGAGCTGGGAGTTCGGCGGGATCTTCTTGCCCTTCACGCGGGTGATTCCCTTCGCCATCTCGATCATCGCCGTCGTCGCACTCTACCTGTTCCTCACGCGCACGTTCATCGGCACCGCCATCCGCGCCGTGTCCCAGGACCGGGACGCCATGGCGCTCATGGGCGCCAACCCGCAGCGCATCTACATCGTCACCTCGGCCGTGGGCGGCCTCATGGCCGGCCTCGCGGGGGCGCTGCTCATCTTCCAGTACTCGGTGCATCCGTTCTTCGGCGGGCAGTTCGGACCGCTCACGTTCATGATCTGCGTGCTGGGCGGCCTCGGCAACATGGTGGGCGCCTTCGTGGCCGCCTTCGTCATGAGCGAGATCATCTCCGTGGCGGGCGTGGTGTGGTCCACGGAGATGGGCTACGTCATCGCCTTCGTCGTCTTCATCGTGATGATCTTCGCCCGCCCCGGCGGCATCCTCGCCCGGCGCGGGTGAGTCCATGACCATCGCCCGCGCCGTCGGCCTCGCCCTCCTCGTCCTGCTCGCGCTGGCGCCCGCCCTGCCCATGGGCGGCTACAAGCAGTACGCGCTGCACGTGATGATCCAGATCCTCATCTGGTCGTTCATCGGCGGCGCGTGGTCGCTGATGGGCCGCTTCGGCCTCGTCTCCCTCGGCCACGGCGCCTTCCTCGGCCTCGGGGCCTATACCACCACGCTGCTGTGGAACTTCTGGGGCGTCTCCCCGTGGCTGGGCGCGCTCGTCTCCGTGGCGCTCACCGTCGTGCTCGCCCTCGTCATCGCCTACCCGTGCTCGCGCTTCCAGGTGGTGGGCCACTACTTCGGCCTCGTCACGCTCGCCTTCGGCGAGGTCATCCGCCTGCTCATCATCGCCGAGCGCGACTGGACGGGCGGCTCGCTCGGCGTGTCGCTGAAGTCCGCGGGCGGCGACAGCGTCATCGCGCTGCAGTTCGCGGACAAGCAGGTCTTCTACTACGGCTCCCTCGTGCTATGGCTGGCGGGCCTCTACGTGTGGCACCGCCTCGACCGCTCCATGGCGCGCTCGGCGATGGAGGCCATCGGCGAGGACGAGACGGCGGCCGCCTCCGTCGGCATCCACGTGAGCCGCTTCAAGATGGCGATCACCGTGCTCTCCGCCGTGCTCACCGCGGTGGGCGGCGTGGCCTATGCGCAGTATATTTCGTACGTGAACCCCGACACCCTCGCCGGCATCGGTGTCTCGCTGCGCATCGTGTTCGCGGTGGTGCTGGGCGGCATGTACTCGCTCCTGGGACCGACGGTGGGCACCGCCCTCACCATCGCCCTCGCCGAGTACCTGCGCATCGCCTTCGGGCTGCGCTTCATCGGGATGGCGGAGACGATCTACGGCCTCCTCCTCATCGTGTTCATCATCTTCCTGCCTTCCGGCATCTACGGCTCCGTGCGCGCTCTCCTCGTGCGCCGCCCGCCGCAGCCGGCGCCTGCGCGCGCGGCGGCGTAGCGGTGGCGAACACGGCTATCTATCCGGACACGGAGCCGCCGGCGGCGGCGCGTACTCTCGCCGCGCAGGTCGAGCGCGACGGCGGACAGACGCTGGCGATCTACCAGGAACCCGTCGGCGATCACTGGCAGCTCTTCTGCCTGCTCCCGCGCGCGAAGGTCATCGCGAGCCCGTACCAGCGCGACGTCTCCCCCACGCACGCCAAGCGCCTCACGGAGGCCGTGAAGCGGCTCGATCGCTTCGTCGATCCCATCGTGGTGGTGTCGCCGGAGGCCGGCGTGTACTGGACGCCGAACGGCAACCACCGCCGCACCGCGCTCGACAAGCTGAAGGTCGCCTACATCCCGGCCATTCTCGTGGTGGAGCCGGAGGTCGCCTTCGAGGTGCTGCCGCTGAACACGGAGAAGGCGCACAACCTCAAGGAGAAGGCGCTGGAGGTCATCCGGATGTATCGAGGGCTCGTCGAGCAGAAGCCGTCGGACACGGAAGAGGACTGGCAGTTCCAGTTCGAGTCGGCCCATTTCATCACGCTCGGCCTCCTCTACGCGCAGAACAAGCGCTTCGCGGGCGGCGCCTTCGCGCCCATTCTCCGCAGGGTGGACAAGTTCCTGAAGTCGAGCCTGCGCAAAGGGCTGGAGGAGCGCGAGGAGCGCGCGGAGCTCGTGCGCGCGACGGACGAAGCGTTGGCAGTGGTCGTGGCCAAGGTCAAGAAGCGCGGCATCAACCATCCGTATGTGAAGAACTACCTGCTCGCGAGGACGACGCCGCTCACCAAGGCGCGCAAGACCCTGCCCTCGTTCGATCAGACGTTCAAGAAGCTGCGCGCCAATCTCGAGGACTTCGACGTGACCAAGGTCCGCTACGACGAGATCCAGCGCTCCGCCATCATGATGGCTCCCGCGGCGGTCGACTAGGCGGTCGATCCATGAGCCGACAGCGCGCAGCCATCGTGACGGGGGGGACGGGAGCGCTGGGCCAGGCCATCGTGCAGCGGCTGCTTGCCGACGCGGCTGCCGTCACCGTGCCGTACATCGTCGACGAGGAGCGTGAGCGGCTCCTCGCCGCAGTGGGCGCGCGCGACCGTACGCGCGTGACGCTCGAGCGTGCCGACGTCACCGACGACCGTGTCATGGGCGCGCTCGTGGAGGCTGTCGTGAAGCGCCACGGTGGCGTGGACATCCTCGTGAGCGCCGTCGGTGGCTTCGCTGGTGGCGCCCTCGCGGACACCGACCGCGCCACATGGGACCGCATGCTCACGCTCAATCTCACGTCCGTCTTCGTCGCCGCCCGTGCCGCCGTCCCCGCCATGGTCGCCGCACGGTACGGACGGATCGTGGTCATCGCGTCGCGCGGAGTGGTGCCGCCCGCGGGCGGCTTCATCGCGTACACGGCCGCGAAAGCGGGCGCCATCGCCTTCACTCAAGCGCTCGCGAGCGAAGTGAAGGCGGCCGGCGTCACCGCCAACGCCGTGCTGCCGAGCACGATGGACACCGCCGCCAACCGCGCCGCCATGCCCAACGCCGATCCCAAGACGTGGGTCCCCGTTGAAGCCGTCGCCAACGCCGTCGCCTTCCTTGCGAGTGAATCCGCGGGTCACGTCACCGGCACGCTGCTCGCGATCTAATCCCGTGAATCAAAGTCAAAGTCTGACCCCAGCCGAGAGCTGAGCGTGTATCCGCACCAGGCAGAGCGATTGGCGGAAGCACGCGAGCAAGTCGGTGCCGACGTTCTCGTCGCGGCATCGGCTGCAAACGTCGCGTACGTCACCGGCTACTGGAGCCTGTCGCGCGCCGTCTATCCCGCCACGCAGATGTATGCCGTGCTCGCGCCGGCGGGGATCGCCCTCGTCGTGCCCGCCATCGACGTCGCCCACGTGGTGGCGTCCGGCGTGGACGTCGCGCACGTGGCCTGCTACGGCGAGTTCCACGTCGACGGCGACGCGGCGGCGGTGCGCGCCGTGCTCTCGCGCGCGGCCGCCGACCCCGCTCACGCGCTCGCGACCGCGCTCGACGCGCTCAGCGTGCGCGCGGGCACGCTCGGCCTCGACGACGCACGGCTACCCGCCGCGGCGGCCGCGGCCATCGCGCAGCGCCTGCGCGGCTTTGCGGTACGCTCGTGCTCGGAGGCGCTCGCGAGGGCGCGCGTGGTGAAGAGCCCGTACGAGATCGAATGTCTGCAGAGCGCGCTGCGCATCGCGGAAGAAGCGACGCTCGCCGTCCTCGACGCGCTGCACCCCGGCGTCACCGAGCGCGAGGCGGTGGCCGTCTACGAGAGTGAGATCGCCCGACGCGGGGCGGAGGCGTACTGCACCATCATCGCCGTGGGGCCGAACGCAGCCGTGCCCGCACCCTACCCGTCCGCACGCGCGGTACGGATGGGCGACGTCATTCGCATCGACCTCGGCTGCGTCTTCAAGGGCTACAAATCCGACCTTGCGCGCACGGCCGTGATGGGAGAGCCCCGCCGCCACGACGAAGCGCGCTACGAGGCGATCCACGCCGGGCTCGAGGCGGGCATCGACGCCATCGCACCCGGTGTCGATACCGGCGCCGTCTTCGAAGCCGTGACACAGGCCGCGCGCAAGAGCGGCCTGCCCGAATACCGGCGCCATCACGTCGGCCACGGGATCGGCCTCGAGGCCGCCGAGAGCCCGTGGCTATCACCCGGCGGGCCCATCCTCGAGCCGGGCATGGTCGTCCGCGTGGAAGCGCCGTATTACGCCCTCGGTGATATGGGCATAAACGTCAAGGACACGGTGCTGGTCACGCACAAGGGCGGGCTCGTGATGAACCGCTCTCACCGGGGTCTGGTCGTCCTCGACTGACGAAGCCGTAAACATTGCGTGGCCCTGCCGCGTCCAACCTTGCAGGGACACCCATGCCACGCCCATGTCCGCGATTGTCGATCCTGCCCGTGAGGGTATGACCGGATGGATCAGCGCAGCCACCGCCGCCACTCCGGGAGCGGTACCCGGGCGGTCAAGAGCCGCGCCCGGTACCATTCCCGATGTGGAGGAGGCCGCCGATGAAGCGCTCTGCGCGCGCGTGGGCCTGGGCGACGAGCAGGCGTTCGACGTGCTGGTTGGCCGCTACCAGGGCCGGGCGTACCGGCTGGCGTGGTCGATCCTGCGCGACGCCGAAGACGCGCGCGACGTCTCCCAGGAGGCCTTCGTCACCCTGTACCGCTCGGCGTCCACCTTTCGCGGCCGCTCTCGCTTTCGACGTGGTTCTATCGGATTCTCGTCAATCAGTGTCTCGACCATCGTCGCCGCGGCGGCTGGTGGCGCCGTCTCGTCGACCGCGACACAGGTGAGGACGAGGGACCATCGCTCACGGAGCGCCAGGCGGCGCCCGCGACCGACCCCGTCGGCGACATCGACAAGGAGAGGATGATGACGAGGCTGTGGGACGCGGTGGAGGGGCTGGCGCCCCGCCAGCGGGCGGCGCTCCTCCTGCACGTCCAGGAGGACCTGCCGGTGGCCGACATCGCGAAGGTCCTCGAGTGCTCGGAGGCGACCGTGCGTGTCCATCTGCACCGGGCGGTGCGCGCTCTCAAGAAGACCATGCGATGAGCCAGCATCCCGATACCGCCTTCGTGCCGCTGCTGCGCAACGAGCTCGCGCCCGCCGAGCATGCGCGCGTCACCGCGCACATCGCAATGTGTCCGGCGTGTGCCCGCTCGCTGGAGGAAACGCGCGAGGTCCTCGCGCGGCTGGGAGCCTCGCTACCCGTACCGCCCGACGTGCACTGGGGCGCCTATCGTGCCGAGCTTCGCGAGCGGGTGCACGCGCGCCGCGCCCCGCGCGAGGGTTGGCGCCGCTTCATGCGGCCTCTGCCACTCTCGGTGTCGGCGGCGGCCGCCGCGCTGCTCGTGATCGCCGTGCAGACGGATTTCCGTCCCGGCGCGCCCGCGAGCGACATGGCCGCGTTCGAGGAGGTCGTGATCAGCGACCGTCTGCCGTTGCTGCAGCAGTACCCGGTCATGGAGCAGCTGGATCTGCTGGAGGACCTCGACATCATCCGGCAGCTCGACAGTCTCCCGATACGCGAAGGATGATGCGCAGGCTCACGCTCGCCCTCGTGCTCGCTCCCGCCCTGCTGATGACGGCCGGGTGTCGCGAAGCGGCGTGGGCGCAGAGCGCGCCGATGGAGGGGCTGGAAGGCCTGTCCGCCGACGAGCGGGCGATGGTGGAGCGCCACCCGGAGCGGTGGCAGAAGCTGTCACCCGAGGAGCGGCGGCGCCTGCTCGATCGCTACCGGCGCTGGCGCGCGCTGCCGCCGGCGGAGCGGCAGGCGGCACGCGAAGAGGCCAGACGCTTGCGCGCGCTGCCGCCCGAGGACAAGCACCGCATCCTCGAGGACCTGCAGCGGTGGAACGAGCTGCCGGAGGCGCGCCGCCAGGAGCTGCAGCAGGCGTACGACCGCTTCCAGCGCCTGCCCCCCGAACGGCGCGAGCGCATCCTCCAGCACTTCCAGCGCTTCCAGAGCCTGCCCGCGCAGGAGCGTGAGCGAATCATGCACAACTATGAGCGATGGCAGCGCATGACGTCCGCGCAGCGGGCCGAGGCGCGCGAGCGCTTCCGCGCGCTGTCGCCCGAAGAGGGCGAGCGGCTGCTGCGCGAGCGGCAGCAGGCGCGGCCTCCCCGATGACGGGTGCCACGCGCGTCACCGTGGTCGGGCTCCTGCTCACGATGGTCATCACCGCCGGCACACGACCGGCACCCGCCGTGTCCCCAGCCACCGACGACGCCGCCACCGTCGTGCACGTCCTCAACCGCGTGACGTTCGGCGCGCGCCCCGAAGACATTGCGCGCGTGCGCGCCGTCGGCCTCACGTGGTGGCTCGAGCAGCAGCTCGATCCCGGCCGTCTCGCCGACGACGGCGTGGAGCGCCAGCTTGCCGCGCTCCCCACCCTGTCCAAATCGATCGGCGACCTGCAGCGGGAGTACGCGCGACCGGACAGGGACATGCGCGAGAAGATGGCGGGCGGCGAGATGACCCGGCGCGAGCTGCTCGAGCGCTACCCCCTCGACAAGCGGCCCGCGCGCATCACCGCCGAGCTGGAGGCCGCGCGCCTCCTGCGCGCCGTCCACAGCGAGCGGCAGGTGCAGGAGGTCATGGTCGATTTCTGGTTCAACCACTTCAACGTGTTCGCCGACAAGGGCCAGGTGCGCTGGTATGTGAGCGCGTACGAGCGCGACGTCATCCGCCCCCATGCGCTCGGAAAGTTCCCTGACCTCCTCCGCGCCACCGCACGCCACCCCGCCATGCTCTTTTACCTGGACAACTGGCTGAGCACGCGGCCGGGCTTCACGCGGCAGCAGGGTCCCAACAAGGGCAAGAAGGCGGGGCTCAACGAGAACTACGCCCGTGAGCTGATGGAGCTGCACACGCTCGGCGTGGAGGGCGGCTACACGCAGAAGGACGTCACGGAGGTGGCACGCGCGTTCACCGGGTGGACGATCGATCGACCGCGCCAGGACGCACGCTTCGTCTTCCGTCCCCTCGTCCACGACGCAGCGGAGAAGACCGTGCTCGGCACCCGTCTCCCCGCCGGCGGCGGCGAGCAGGATGGCGAGCGCGTGCTCGATCTCCTCGCCCGCCATCCTGCCACCGCGCGCTTCGTGGCCGGCAAGCTCGTGCGTCGCTTCGTGGGGGACGTACCACCGACGGCGCTGGTCGACCGCGTGGCGGGCGTGTACCGTGACACCGGCGGCGACGTGCGCGCCATGCTGCGCGCCATCTTCACGTCGCCCGAGCTCGTGGCGCCCGAGGCGCGGCGCGCGAAGATCAAGAAGCCGTTCGAGTTCGTGGCGAGCGCGGTGCGCGCAGTGGGCGCTGTCACTGATACGCGTGGCGCCTTCGCGCTCGCGCGCGCAACGGCGGAGATCGGCGAGCCCCTCTTCCGCGCCCAGGCGCCCACGGGATATCCCGATCGCGCGGACGCGTGGGTGAATGCGGGTGCCCTCCTCGCGCGGATGAACTTTGCGCTCGCCCTCACCCAGCACCGCCTTCCGGGCGTCACCACGGCGGTGGCGCGCCTGGTCACCGCCGAGGAGCGCGTGCGCCCCGGCGCCGCCCTCGAGCGGCTGCTCGACCGACTGCTGCATGGCGAGACGACTTCCGACACCCGCGCCGTCCTCACCGCACACCTGGACGATGCCCAGATCATCCGGAAGACCTCGGACGACCGCGGCCCCGCCGACACCGACGTCGAGAAGCTCGCGGCGCTCGTGCTGGGGTCGCCGGAATTTCAGAGGCGCTGATCATGGATCGACGTGTGTTTCTCAAGTCCGGTGCGTGCGCGCTCATCACCACCGCCGCCGCGCCGCGCTTCCTGGTGCGCGCGGCGGGCGCGGCCGACGGCCGGCGCAAGGTCCTCGTGGCCGTCTTCCAGCGCGGGGCCGTCGACGGGCTGAGCATGGTGGTGCCCCACGGCGATTCCGGCTATTACGCCGCGCGCACCGGCATCGCCGTGCAGGCGCCGCGGCGGGGCGAGGCCGAGCGCGCTCTCGACCTGGACGGCTTCTTCGCGCTCCATCCCTCCCTCGCGCCCCTGATGCCGCTCTGGCAGGCGCGCACGCTGGCCGTCGTCCACGCATGCGGCTCGCCCGACACCACGCGCTCGCACTTCGATGCGCAGGACTACATGGAATCGGGCACACCCGGCGTCAAGAGCACACCCGACGGATAGTTGGCACGAGCCGCGGGTGCGCTGCCCGGGAGCCGATCGATTTTACGGGCGGTCGCTCTGGGGCCCGCCCTCCCTCGCTCCCTGCGCGGCGATGCGGGCGCCATCTCGATGCAGTCGGTCGATCGCTTCGACGTGCGCGCCGCGGAGCGGGCGGGCGAGCGACGCGGCTTCGAATCGCTCTACGAGCAAGGCGTGCGCGACCTGCTGCACGGCACCGGGCGCGAGACGTTCGAGGCCGTCAAATTGCTGAAGGCAGCCAACGCCTCCGGCCTGTCGCCGGCTCACGGCGCCGTCTACCCGCGCGGTCGCTTCGGCGAGGCGATGCGCCAGATCGCCCAGCTCATCCGCGCCGACGTGGGACTGGAGATCGCCTTCGCGGACATGGAAGGCTGGGACACTCACGTCGCTCAGGGCAGCGAGCAGGGCCAGCTCGCCAACCGCCTGCGCGATTTCGGCGCCGCCCTCGCCGCCTTCGCCCAGGACCTCGGCGACCGCATGAGCGACGTCGTGGTCCTCACGATGTCCGAGTTCGGCCGCACCGTCTTCGAGAACGGCAACCGCGGCACCGATCACGGCCACGCCACCGCCATGCTCGCCTTCGGCGGCAACGTTCGAGGTGGCAAAGTCTACGGCCGCTGGCCCGGACTCCAGCGCGAGCAGCTCTTCGACGGGCGCGACCTCGCCGTCACCACCGACTTCCGCACCCTCTTCTCCGAGATCGCCCGCAGTCATCTCAACCTGCCGACGGCAACACCACTCTTCCCCGGCTGGACCCCCACCACCAAGCCCCTCGGCCTGATGGGCTAACCGAAAAACATTCACGGCCAAGGGCCAGCCCGTCATCCCCGAGGCGGAGGCTCGTTCACGAGCGACGGCGGCGGCCGGGGCGGCGAGGCAGGACGCAGCGACGAGGCAGAGAGCGGCGGCCTGCGTCGCCGCCCCGGCCGCCGCCGTTGCTCGTGAACGGCCGGTTTACGGGGCGGCGGTGAGTTCGGGACGGCAGATGGCGCGGAAGTTACACCAGCGGCAGAT
>JBKKCN010000748.1:0-12126 GCA_046712525.1 Candidatus Rokuibacteriota bacterium | reverse complement strand
AGGCTGTGCCGACCGTCATCGCTCGCATGCTCCCGCTCGCCGTCGTCGCCGGGCTCGCTATTGGGTGTGCCGGTCCACGGGCGCCGCTGCGGCCGACGCCGGCCCTCCTCGGTGCCGAAGAGCGCGGGCTTGCCTCCTGGTACGGCCATCCCTACCACGGCCGGAAGACATCCAGTGGCGAGGTCTACGACATGAACGCGATGACCGCGGCGCATCGCACCCTGCCCTTCAGCACGTGTCTGCACGTCGAGAACCTCAATAACGGCCGCGCGGTCCGCGTGCGCGTGAACGACCGCGGGCCGTGGGTGGACGGCCGCGTCCTGGACGTGTCCCAACCGGCGGGCCTCGGGCTCGGCATCGTCGGTCCCGGGGTCGCCCCCGTGCGGCTGCGCGTGATCGCGGCCCCGGCGGGAGCGGCTGCGCCTCCCGCGTTCGCGCTCCAGGTGGGCGTCTTCACCGACGAAGCCGGCGCCCTCGCATTGCAGCGCACACTGTCCGACGCGGGAGTCGAGAGCCGGGTCGTCCGCGCCGGCGACGGCGGCCGCGAACTCTATCGCGTGCGCGCGGGCACGTTCCCGACGCGCGCGGAGGCCGACGCGCAGGCGGCCCGGCTCGCCGGACGCGGTTACCGCGCCATCGTCGTCAGCGACGAGTCCCTCCGGTAGCGCCGTGGCCTGGGATCCCGCGCAGTATTTGAAGTTCGCCGACCACCGGCTGCGGCCGGCGATCGATCTCCTCAATCGCATCGACGCCACCAACCCGGCAAGCATCTACGATCTCGGCGCGGGCGCCGGCAACGTGACGCGGCTGCTGAAGGCGCGGTGGCCGGACGCACGCATCACCGGCGTCGACGGCTCGAAGGACATGCTGGCGAAGGCGGCGGCGACCGTGCCCGACATCGCGTGGCAACACGCCGACCTCGCCACGTGGTCGGCACCCACGGCGGCCGACATCATCTACTCGAACGCCGCCCTGCACTGGCTCGCGCCCCATGCGCGGATCTTTCCCACACTGCTGTCGGCGCTGGCGCGGGGCGGCGTGCTCGCGGTGCAGATGCCGCGCAACTTCTCCGCCCCCTCGCACGCGCTGATCGCGGAAGCCGCGCGCAACGGTCCCTGGCGCGCGAAGCTGGAGCCGCTGCTGCGGCCGGTGCCCGTCGCCGAGCCCGGCTTCTACTACGACGTGCTCGCGGCCCACACCGCCTCGCTCGATATCTGGGAGACGGAGTACCTGCACGTGCTGGAGGGCGACGATCCCGTGAAGGAGTGGACGAAGGGCACGTGGCTCAAACCGCTGCTCGACGCGCTCGAGGAGCCAGAGCGCAGCGGCTTCGAAGCCCGCTACGCCGAGCTGCTGAGGCCCGCCTATCCGCGGCGGCCGGACGGCCGCACGCTGCTGCCGTTCCGCCGCCTCTTCATCGTCGCCAAAGCCCGCGGCTGACGCTCACATCGCGTAGCGCTTGCCGACAGCGGAAGGCGCCAGCTCCTCACCGAGCTGTTGCGCCATCACGCTCAGCGCCCTCCATCCCGTGCAGTGGCCGGGCGCGACCAGTTTCAGGGCGAACGCTTTCAGGTCGGCGACCGTCTCCGGAATGATCTTCTCCGTCGCGCCCGAAAGGTGCAGGCCGCCCATCACTCCGTACAGCGGCACCGACGGAAACACCGCACGCGCGTGCGTGAGGACATTGATGACGCCCGCGTGCGAGCATGCCGAGAACACGACCTGGCCTTTGCCCTTCACGTGGACGGACAGGAAGCGCTCGTCCATGATGAGCGGGTCGGGCTCCCAGGCCCGGCCGTCGGCGCTTCGACGCACGTGGCCCGGCAGGCCCTCTTCGTAGGCGGTCACGCGCGGGATCTCTCCGCTGACGTAGACGGCGCCGCCGGCAACCGCCTGGGGCGCGCGTGTGCTGACCACCCGAGCGCCGGCCCTCGTGAGAGCCTCGGGATCGGGCAGCGGCGCGTAGACGTACAGCTTGCCGTCGGGGCGCGCGGAGGCCCGCTGCACGAACATGCCGGGATGAACGAAGCAATCCACGGGCTGCCCGCGGCGGCGGGCCACGGCCCCGATGGCGGCCAGCAGCCCACCGCCGTGATCCCAGTGTCCGTGCGACAGCACGATGGCGTCGACGGCGCTGAAGTCGACCCCGAGGATGGCGGCGTTGCGCTCCAGGATAGCGCCCTCCGGCCCCGCGTCGAACAGCACGGTGCGAGTGCGGCCGCCGGCGTGCGAGGTGATGAGCAGCGACAGGCCGTGGTGCGCGCAGCAGATGCTCTCGCCCGATAGCATCGGCAGGCGCCCCGCGTTGAGCAATCCGGCCCATTCCGGCACCACGTGCGCCGGTGTGGTGGACAGGCTGTCGGTGACGTTGTCCACGAGGACGACGACGTCGAGGCGGTCGACGGCGACGAGCTCCACCGGGCTCACACCGCTAGGTGAGGCCACGGGCGCCGCACGAGATCCGCATGCGGTTGCGCGCCACCCATGCGTACACGCGCCGCGCCACCGGGCGCACGCCGGGCAGCGCGAACACGGCGGCCACCCAGCCCCAACCCCGGATGCGGCGCAGCAGCTCGGGCACGGCGTCGGCACCGGCGAGGACACGGCCATCGGGCAACACGAGCTGCATGGCGGTGAGACACGCCTGCTCGGTGATCTGCGGGAAGCGCGTGCGGCGCGCGCCGGAAGCGCACGGCAGGATTTCGAGCGCGCCGCTCGACAGCGCGCGGCGCATGAGCCAGAGGGCGCTCGCGCGGCACATCGAGCACTCGCCGTCGTAGATGAGGGTGGCGGTGGCTACCGTCGGCCCCAGCGCGTGAGCGAGCGGAAATAGATGCGCAGCCCCGCCGCCACCGCCAGCGAGACGAGCGGGATCACGACGGATCCCGTCTTTAGATACATCACGACCGCGAAAAAGACGAAGAACGCGATCGCGGCCAGGATCAGGATGCGGTGCGCCGTGATCAGCTTCATGGCGGCCCCGGGCTAGACGCCGAGCGTCGCCTTCAGCGCGTCGCGCGTCACCGACACGATGCGATCGACTTCCTTGTCGGTCACCACCAGCGGTGGCGCGAAGAACGCGCAGTCGCCCGGCGCCGGATGCGCGCCCGCCACCGCGCGCACGCGCGTGACGAGGCCGCGCTTCAGCATCTCGGCCTGCAGGCGCGGCCCCACCTTGCGGTCAGCGGCGAAGTTCTTCTTCGTGCCCCTGTCCTCCACGATCTCCACCGCGGCCAGGAGCCCCTTACCCCCGCGCACCTCGCCCACGTGCGGGTGGCCGTCGAAGGCGGACTTGAAGCCGGCGTAGAGGCGGTCGCCCATCTTGGCCGCGTTCTCCCACAGCCGCTCGCGCTCCATGATCTCGAGGTTCTTGTTGGCGACGGCGCAGCACGTGGGATGGCCGGAGTACGTGTAGGCGTGCATCCATCGGTCTTCCGGCTTCACGTTGTCCATGGCGTCCTTGATGGCGCGGCTCACCATGATGCCGCCCAGCGGCAGGTAGCCGGACGTCACACCCTTGGCGAACGACATGATGTCGGGCTTCACGTTCCAGTGCTCGAGCGCGAACCACTTGCCCGTCCGGCAGAAGCCGGTGATGACCTCGTCCGCGATGAAGAGCACGTCGTGCTTGTCGCACACCTGGCGCACGAGCGGAAAGTAATCGTCGGTCGGATAGATCACGCCGCCACCGCCGTGGATCGGCTCCGCGATGAAGGCGGCCACCGTGTCGGCGCCCTCGCGCACGATCGCCTCTTCCAGCTCGCGCGCAGCCGCCTGCCCCACCGTCTCGCCGGGCTTCGCCCCCTGGAAGCGGTACGGGTAACACGTCTGGATGTGCACGAAGCCGGGGACGCGCGGCTCGAACATCTTCCAGTAGGCCGCCATGCCGGTGGCGCTCATCGCCTGCTGGGTCACGCCGTGGTACCCCTGCTGGCGCGCGATCACCTTCACCTTGGTGGGCTGACCCTTCGCCTTCCAGTAGAAGCGCGCCGTCTTGAACGCCGACTCGTTGGACTCCGCGCCGCCGGAGGTCAGGAACACCGCCTGCATGTTGTCGTACGCCAGCTCGATCAGCTTGTTGGCGAGCGTGATGGCGGGGATGTTGGACGAGCCCACGTACGCCGAGAAGTACGCGAGGTCCTTCATCTGCGCCGCCGCCGCGTCCGCGAGCTCTGCGCGCCCATGACCAACGTTGACGTTCCAGAGCCCGGCGAGGCCGTCGATATACTCGTGCCCGCCGACGTCCTGGATCATGGCGCCGCGCCCGCGCACATAGATCATCGGCTCCATGTTGTCGACAGGGTGGTGCAGCGGATGAATGAGGTGATCCTGATCGGCCTTGACCAGCTCGGCGGAACTCAGCGCCATCGAATCCTCCACGGTAAAGAGATCATCGCCCCATCGACCGGGCGGGACGTGCCCGGCGGTAATCGCCGTCCGGAATCGGTACCGCGCGCTCGCGCGGTCCCCGGTAGCGGTACATCCACGCCTGGGCGCGCCCGCCATCGGCGAGCGTGACCAGGGTGCGACCGCGCACGAATTGTACGCCTTCGGCGCGATCGACGGCCGGCAGAACTTGCGGGCCGTGGAGCCGATACACTTCACCGCTCACGCGCCCGCGGCCGGCCACCACGCCCGGGTACCGGCCGAGGTCGAGCAGGCGCCCGCGCGCGGTGCCCACACCGAGGAAGGTGGCGCCGCGCACGAGGACGCCGTGCAGGCCGTACCCGCGCATCAGCGTGCCGTAGGCGAACAACAGCGGCTCAGCTCGCGCGGGCAAGCTTGCCGAGCGCCTCCAGGGTGCGGCTGGTCTCGATGGCGAGACCGCCGGCCTCCACGAAACGGATGCGCCGGGCGCGGTCGACGATGAAGGTCACCCGCTGCGCAAGATTCCAGGTGGGGTCCCACACCCCGTACGCGCGCGCGACACGGCCGTCGCCATCGCTCAGGAGCCGAAAGGGCAAGCCGAGCTGCTTCGTCCACGCCAGGTTGCGCTCCGGCGGATCGACGGAGATACCGATCACCTCGGCGTCGAGGGCCGCGTACTTCGGAGCGTCCTCCCAGAACCGGGAGAATTCGAGGTCTCAGCCGCCCGTGAACGCTTTGACATAGAACGCGATGACGGCAAAACGGTGCCGCTTGAGCACATCGGCGAGCTGCACGCGCCCGCCGTGTTGATCGGCAAGCGCGATGTCCGGCGCCGTGGCGCCGGCGGCGAGGGGCGCCTGCGCCGCATTCGCGGGCGCGGCGAGCAGGACTGCGAGTAGTGCCGCGACGAGCGGGCGGCGGATCAGGAGGAGCCGTTACCCGAGGCGGCGCGGATCACCGCTTCCAGGAAGTCGGCTTCCGGCAGCGCACCTTCGAACTCCACGCGGTCATTCATGACGATCTTGGGCACCGCCATCACGCGATACGCGCGCGACAGCTCCGGAAACTCGGTGGCCTCGATGGCGATGGCGCGAACGCGGTCGGAGGCGACCGCCATGTGCTGTGCCAGGCGCACGGCCCGGGGACAGTACGGTCAGGTAGGGGTGGAGAACACCTTGATCTCCACGTCATTGGCGAGCGCGCCGAGCGACGTCTTGGTCTGCTCGGTCAGCTGGGCCTCCCCCGTGGAGACGAGGATGATGGAGTCGATCAGGTTGCTGAACTCGTAGCCGGACGGGATGCCGAAGAAGCGGATGCCGTAGTCTCGCGCGCCTTCCACCACGATGGCCGGGACCTGGTCCACCCCGTAGGCGGCGGCGCGGTCGCGGTCGATGGCGAGGTTGAGGACCTCGACGCTGATCTGCTCGTTGAGGGCGGCCACTTCGCGCACCAGCTGCTCGTTCTGCCGGCACAGCTCGGCGGCGGCCAGCTCCTGCGAGAACACCACGAGCTTCACGGGGCCACCGATGCGCTCGAACTCCTTGCGCACCGCTTCTTCGTCGCGCGTCTGGAGGATGGGCATGGCTGAGTATAGACGCTTGAACAAGCCCCCCGCTCGCCGTAGGGTGTGACGGTACGTAGAAGGGGGCCGCCATGAAGCCATTCCTGATCAACCGGTACGGCCGAATCTTCCTTCCGTCGAACTTCTTCCCTGCGCTCGACTTCTCCGTGTTCGAGACGCTCGATCAGTTCGCCGCCGTCATCAAGCGCGACTTCGAGGAAAAAGCGCCCACGGAAGCGGACATGGTGGCGCGGCTGGCCACCGGTGGGTACAAGGCCCGCTACGAGCTGCTGCGCGACCTCGCCCTCAACCTCTTCTGGGTCAACCGGTACGCGCTCACCATGTACGACAAGCGTCCCACCCGGTGGCGCGACGTCGCCCGCCAGCGCGACGACATCTTCCTTCCGCTCTTCAAGCCGTGGGAAGGCGCCGGCATGACGGCCGCCATCGAAGCGGGCTACCGTGCGATGGTGCCCACGTGGGACGAGGGGACGGAAGACAAAGCGTTCCGGATCCTCCTGGACGTCTTCCGGCACAAGAAGGGCGCCGGGAGCGAGCTGCCCGCCATCAAGCCGACGGTGGCAGAGATGCTGGCCACGCCGAAGAACCTGACGTACCACCTGCTCGTCCACGATCCGGATTATCCCGGCTACACGCACGACGACATCATCGAGTACACGCACCCGGTGCCGGAGCTCGAGGCGCTCATGCGCCAGACGATGATCATGCACAACCAGTACCGGTGGGACAGAGACCGCACGCGTGTCATCGAGGTGGGCAAGCTCGCCGACGACGACTTCGTGGTCGTCTTCCAGCCGCGCAACGACGAAGTCTTGCAGTTCATCCGCCGCGTGAAGGGCGGCCGGCGCAGCCGCGTGCCGCGGCCCCTGCCCGCCGTCTCGCGGCAGCCCGCGACGCCGTTTCCGCCCATCGACGTGCGCGCGCGCTTCGCGATACAGCCGCGGATCGAAGCGCTCGCCGTCTACAAGGGCGAGCGCGCCTGCACGAACGATGACCTCATCCGCAACGCCGCGTACTCGTGGTCGCCGATGACCGCGGAGGAGATCGAGGACAAGACCGGCATCCGGCAGCGTCTCTACACCGAGCTGGATCTCGATCACATGTCGCTGCTGGCCGCGCAGAAGGCGCTCGCAAAGTCGGGCCGCCGGCCGGAGGAGATCGGCGCCGTGCTGTGTTGCTCGTGTACGAGCGCCAAGATGATGCCGTCGCTGGCCACGTGGCTGTCGGGCCAGCTCGGCATGTTCCAGACCCACAACTCGTGCGACATGGTGGCCGCGTGCGCCGGCCTGCCCTACGGCCTCTCGGAGGCGATCCGGCTCCTCCAGGAGGTGGAGCGCCCGGTCCTGGTCGTGTGCGGCGAGAAGTTCTCGGACAAGATCGGCACCGTGCGCACGTCACGCATGATTTTCGGCGACGGCGCCGCCGCCATGGTGGTGGGCCCCGCGCCCGCGGGCGCGCCCGGCGACGTGGAGTACTACCAGACGTACGCGAGCGGGCCGATGAGCGAGGTCGATTCCATCGTGTGGCCCAACCCGGACTTCGACAACAACATCACCGTGTACGGCCCCGAGGTGAAAGCCCTCGTGAAGCGCTATCTCACGCAGATGATCGCCGAGCTGAAGGCGCTGCCGCAGCCCGACGGGGCCGGCAGCCTCTTCGACGCCATCGACCTCGTGGTCCCGCACCAGGCGAACAAGACGATGGTCATCCACTACGCGAAAGCGTCGGGCCTCGCCCCCGAACGCCTCTACTTCAACATCGACCGGGTGGGCAACACGTCGTCCGCGTCCATTCCGCTCGCGATCTACGATGCGGTGCGCGAGGGCGTGATCGACCGCCCGATGCGGATCTTCGCCCCGGGCTTCGGCGCGGGCGCGGTGGGAGGCTACGTCGTGATGCGCGTGGATCCAGCCATCGTCGCCGTCTGACGATGCTGGTTGAACGGCTGCCCGACGCGCCCGCCTCATTGCGCGGAAGGTGTGCGTCGATGCCGGTGACGTCGACCGAGGCGCCATCCACAGGAAGGTGAGCGCGGAAGCGGTGACTTAGGTCCATCACACACGGTGGCGTCCAGCGCGTGACGACCCGTCACATCTTCGGCGCCAGGCTGGCATAAGGCAGCGGCCAACCGACCGGACACCTCTTGCGAGTCAGGAACGTCGGGCTGGAGCGGGCCTTGCACTCTGACGGCGCTCGATGGGTGAACGTCCGCGTCGTCAGCGCCGCTCCCGGCGCACCGCAACCTTGGTGGTCGTCGCGCTCTTACTGGCGTCCGTGTGGGCGCTCGACCACCTCGCCCGCATGGACGCCCGATTCTTTGGCCTTTCACTTCCCGCCGCACGCGCGCTGGCGCACCACGTCGCCGGCGACTATGGTGGCGCCGCGCGGCTCTATCGCGAGGCCCTCCGGCGCGGACCGGCGACGCTCCCGTCTGCACCCGCACTGTCGTGGAGTCTTTTTGCGAGGGGCGAGCTCGAACAGGCGGAGGTTCAGGCGCGTATGGAATCACGCGCGGCGCCGATGGACCCCGAGCCGTTGCTCACACTGGCCGAGATCGCGCTTGCCCGTCGCGATGACGTCACCGCGCTCACGCAAGCGAGCCGGGTCCTCGAGCTCCGTCGAGACGACTATGACGCGCTGCTGATCGCCGCCGTGGCGCAGGCACGGCAGGGCGCGCATCAGGCGGCGATGGGGTCACTCGGCCGTGCGCTGCGCCACGACCGCGTCGAACGCCGGATCACCGTCTTCCTCGCCGTGCTCGAAGCGACGGGCGAGCTGAACCAGAGACCGATCGACCAGCAGCCGAACGGCTTGCTCGCGTACCTGCATCGCTACCTTCGTATCTACGACCCGTCGCATGCGCAGCCGGCGTCGCGCTATGCGCAGCGGGCAATCAAGGTCGGGGATCATGCCGACGATGCCTACGTCACGCTGGGGGTCATCCACACCAAGCAGGGGCGGCCCACACGTGCCTTCGCGGCCTTCAAGCAGGCCCTGGCGGTGAACCCGCACAATACCGCAGCCTTGCTGGGCGCCGCTCGCTTCCGTGAGGACCGGGGCGAGATCGACGAGGAATACCGGCTCCTCCGAGCCGCGTTCGAGGCCGGCGGCGACGACCGTTTCATCGTCGCGCGCTTCCACGCCTTTCTCGTCGACAAGCTCGGCGATTATGGTCAGGCGCTCGCCTTCGCCGACGCGGCGGTGGCCGTCAACGCGGATGATGGTGATGCGTGGTGGCGGCGCGCGCAGGTCCAGACACAGCTCGGCGATCATCGCGAGGCGCTGCACAGCTACCAGCGCGCGGCGGTGTTGATCCCGCGCACGGCCGAGCTCCAGGACCACATCGGCTCCGCTCTCACCGAGCTAGGTCGAGACGAGGAAGCGTTCGCGGCATATGGGCGCGCCATGGCGCTCGATCCGCGCCGGCCGCAACCCCATCTCGGCCTCGCCGTGCTGCACGGGAAGACCCGGCGCTGGACCGAGGCGATCCAGGAGTTCGAGACGGTGGCTCGTCTCGGCGGCGGCGTGCAGGTCCGCCTTTGCGAGCTCTACTTCGAGACCGGTCGGGTCGCCGCCGCCGCTGTGTGCGGGACGGCGGTGCTGACAGGGGATCCGGACAACGTGCAGATGCTCGCCTTGATGGAAAACGTGCGCGGCGCGGTGACCGCCAGTATCGCCCGATGATCGCCTTGCCGACGTTGCTGCGCGTCACGATCGTCAATCTCGCCCTCGCGGCCCTGGGGTGCTGGTCCGTGTGGGCGCAGCTGCTGTATCGGACACCGAGTCGGTACGTCGCTACGATCATGGTCGCCATCGCGACGGCGTCCACGGGGCTGACACTCGCCTTTTGGCTGCGAACGATCTTTCGCGGGATCGGGGCGGACCAGCAGCTGTCGTGGGTGGCCGTGGGCCAGAAGGTGTGCGCGCTCACGACGCTCGGCTTCTCGTTCTACGGGTTGTTCCTGTTCACCAACGGCAAGTTCGACGTTGCCGATCCGGTGCATCACCCCACGGAGATCGTCCACATCGGCATGGACGAGACGGAACTTGGCCTGAGGGCGCCCTTCATCTGGGCCGACGTCCGCTCATGGCGCCGCTCGGGACAGATCGAGCGAATCTTGCTGCGAAGGAGCGAACGAGAGCGACTCTGGGCGGGGCAGGCGGTGATGGTCTCGGTCAGGCCCGGCTTCTACGAGGTGCCCTGGGTGTCGCGCATCGAAGCGGACGTGGAACGACGCAGTCAGGTCGTCCTCGGCATGTTTCCCGACGCCGGCCAGGTTCGCAGAGACCTCGCCGAGTATTACGTGCGGCTCGGCCGCTTCACCGACGCGGCCGTGACCACGCGCGAGTACGCGCGGCGCTTCCCCTCCGACCAGAATTTCCCAGTGTCCGTCGCGAAGCTACTGACCGCGCGTGATCGGCATGCCGACGTCGTCACGGTGCTGGCCGACGTGGCACAACGCCGCGAAGACGCCAACGTCTACATGCTGCTCGGCCATTCGCTGGGTATGCAGGGGCGACGACTTGAGGGCCTCGCCCTCCTCGAAACAGCTCGAGCCATGCAGCCAGCGGATTGGTGGCCGCACTACGCGCTGGGTTGGGTCTACGCCGGCGATACCCAGTACGCCGCGGCGGTGGCGTCATTCGAAAAAGCCCTGGTACTACGGCCCGGCCTCTTCGACGCGCAGCGCGAGCTGCAACGGCTGCGCCCGCTCGTGGCCCAACGGCAGCAGGGGCCACCGGTCCGAGTCTCACCGGGCGGTAAGTCAGCGCCCGCCGACGATGGCGGTCTTCAGCGCTTCGAGTAGTTCCCCCACTGCGCCGTCAACCGCCGCGCCTGCCGCCGCCCGTCGGGTGGCAACGGCACGCTCGCCTTTCCAGACGATCGCCGGCACCGTCCGCGGCGCGCGCCCGGGGAGGTGGACGGCATGCTCCAGGCTGAGCCGAACGGTCCCGATGGCGTAGGTGGCCGAGAACGGCAGGTAGAAGCCCCGGAGCGCTGACGAGGAGTGCGGCCACACGGCGACGGTCAGCCGCAGGCGATCGGGGCTTGCAGCGTCGAGCGTGAGGGCGGGCGCGAGGTCCACGAGAAAGGCGGTGAGGCGTCGCTCCAGCGCGTCGGCCGCGGTCCCCTCCACCGGGTGCTCGATGTCCACGCTCACGGCGAGGCGGACAACAGCGTCGAGAACGCCGGCCGCGGCGGGCGCGACTACCACGACGAGCGCGAGCATCGAGCCGATGAAGAGCGCCGGCAGGCGCCTATCGCGTGAGGCAAGCATCCACAACGGCGGGGCGGTGGGCGGTGAGCGCCTCGTAGAAGGCTTTTCGGAACGATTCTTCACTGTCCGCCGCATGAACCACCGCACCCGCATCGCGCGCGAACGAGGCGACGTCGTGAGCCTCCCGCATGTCGTTGCACGCGACGACGACGATCGGCAGCTCGCGCGCCACCGCCGTCGCAAGACCATGACCCGACGCCAGCAGCCCCGACGCGCCCGCGAACGCCACCACGCGCCGCTGGGGGTGCGCCAGCTGCGCGGCGATCGCTGCCGGCAGCGCGTAGCCGAACGTCGCCAGCCCGTTCGGTATCAGCAGCTCGCGCGGCGCAACCGCCTGCCAGTATGCAGCGACGGGCAGGTCCGTGGTCGCGATCGTCCCTGCCGCTGTGAGCTCGCGCGCAATCATGACGACCCGATGCGGTGCCAGTACCGACGTGAGGGCGGCCGGCACGATGGCCGTCGCGCGCTTCATCCGGTCCAGCTCGGCGACGTCCCAATCCGCACGATCGCGCGCGCGCAGCCGTGGCGCGAGCTCTTCGATGACGAGCGCGATATCGCCCACCGCTTCTGCCACCGGCCGGTAGAGACCCGCTGACGCCGAGCGGCCGACGTGCACGACGGGCGTCTTCACTGGGAGCACGCCCGGCGCCACTTCGACCGCGTCCACGCCGAGGGCGACAACCAGGTCGGCGCGGCGGAGGACCGCGCTGTCGGCCGCGAGCAGGCCGAGCGCCAGCGGGTGCGGATCGGGCAGCGTGCCCTTCCCTTTTGGAGTGACGAGCACCGGCGCCGGCAGCGCCTCGGCGAACGCGCGCAGCCACTTGGCGTCGTCGGCCGTGCACTGCAAGCCGACCACGAGGAGCGGGCGTGCCGCGCGCGCGATCGCCTCCCCCACCG
>JBKKCN010000747.1:0-2695 GCA_046712525.1 Candidatus Rokuibacteriota bacterium | reverse complement strand
GGCAATCGATCACCATCCTCGACGAGATCACGCCGCTCCAGGAGACGATGAAGACGCTCGTCCCGGAGTTCGTCAAGGAGACGGGTATCAACGTCGACTACCAGCTCTTGAACCACTTCGAGGTCATCAGCAAGGGCCAAGCCGACATGCTGTCGGGCCGGGGCGCCTACGACGGCGTGATGGTGCACTCGCCCCAGATGGGGATCCTGCTGCAGGCGGACGTGGTGCGGCCCATCGACGACCTGCTCGCGAACAAGACGATCTCCAACCCAGATCTCGACTTGAAGGATCTCACGCAGCCGGCGTGGGACAGCCTCGCCAAGTTCCGCGGCAAGACGTACGGCCTCCTCGACTGGAACTACAACGTCGTCTACTGGGCGCGCGGTGACGTGCTCAGCCATCCCGACGAGAAGGCGGCCTTCAAGAAGCGCTACAACTACGACCTCGCACCCGCCAAGACGCTGCAGCAGATGCGCGACATCGCGGAGTTCTTCACGCGCAAGAAGGGCGACAAGCTCGCCGGTCAACCGCTCGAGAGCGACTTCTACGGCGTGGTGCTCGAGGGCATCAAGGGAGGCACGACGTTCTGGACGCTGTGGAACGCCTTCATCAAGAACGCTGGCGGCGACATCTTCGACGCCGAGGGGCGGCCGACGATCGACCGGCCGGAGAACGTGGCGGGGCTGAAGCTGTGGGCGGAGCTGTGGAAGTTCTCACCGCCCGGCCAGGCCGAATACTCCCTGATCGACGTCCCCACCGTCATGGGCAACGGCATCGCCGCCCAGACGCTCGCGTGGAGCGACTTCGTGCTCGGCATCGACCAGCCGGGCAAGTCGAAGTACGCGGGGAAGTTCGTCTACGCGGGATCGCCGGCGGACGCGAAGTCGTCCCGGACGCGCTCGGCGGAGACGGAGCCGTCGATGATCGTGATCAGCAAGCACAGCAAGAAGGCGGAGCCGACCTACCTCTTCCTGCAGTGGATGGTGGACAAGAAGACGCAAAAGCGCTTCTTCGAGGCGTCCAAAGGCGCGGGCGTGCCGGTGCGTGAGAGCACGTGGTCGCAGGCCGAGCTCAAGCAGTCGCGCTTCGCCCCCCTCTACGCCGCCATGCGAGACACGCTGAAGTACGGCCGCGCCAAGCCGAAGTCCCCGAAGATCTTCGAGATCATGGACGTGATGAGCGGCATCGTGCAGGAGGTCGCGCTCGGCAAGAAGACGGCGGAGCAAGGTCTCAAGGAGGGCCAGGAAAAGGTGCTGGCGATCTGCACGAAGTGCACGCTCTGACACCAGCGCGCGCGGGCGCGGTGGGCGCGGGATGGTTTCCCTACGCGCTCATCGCGCCCGCCATGCTCACGCTGGTGGTGGTGGCGCTCGTGCCCTTTCTGTACACGGTGTGGCTCTCCCTGCACGAGATGCAGTACGCGCGCGTCGGGGAGTGGGCGGGGCTGGCGAACTACCGGACGCTGCTCGGCAACGCGCGCTTCTGGCACAGCGTCTGGATCTCCGCGCTCTTCGTGGCCATCGCGGTGCCGCTGGAGTTCGGCCTCGGGCTCCTCGGCGCCGTCATCCTGAATCAGGGCGTTCGCTTCCGCTCCCTCATCATCCCCGTGCTGTTCGTGCCGGCGATGATGGCGCCCATCGTGGTGGCCATTCTCTGGAAGGTCATGCTGGCCGGCTCGTGGGGACTGCTCTCCTACAACGTGCTGGAGCGCTTCGGGATCATCTCCGGCATCTCGGTGCTCGCCTCACCCGCGCTCGCTCTCTACGCGCTGATCTTCATCGATGTCTGGCAGTGGACGCCCTTCGTCATGCTGGCGCTCTTCGCGGGCCTGCAGTCACTGCCGGTAGCGCCGTACCGGGCGGCCGCCGTGGACGGAGCGACCCCGCTTCAGACCTTCCGGCGCCTCACCGTGCCGCTCCTGACCCCGCTCATGGCGGTGATCGTGCTGCTCCGCCTCATCGACGCCTTCAAGGTGTTCGACACGATCTTCCTTCTCACCGGTGGCGGACCGGGGCAGGCGACCGAATCGCTGAGCCTCTTCACGTACAAGACCGTCTTCGACTTCTGGAACCTCGGCACGGCGACGGCGACCGCGGTCGTCATCTGGATCATGTTCTTCGTCTTCAGCAACGTGTTCTACCAAGTGGCCCGGCGCACGCTGCGGGCGTTCTGAACGATGCCATTGGGAGTGCGGGAGAAGGCGGAGCGGCGGCGGCAGACGATGTTCACGCTGGTGGCCGCCGCGTGGGCGCTGGTGGTGGTGTTCCCCGTTCTCTGGATGGCCCTGATGATGATCAAGCCCGAAGCGATCATGTTCGCCCGCCCGCCCGTCTGGATCTTCCGCCCCACCCTCGAGCACTTCGCGTATGTCCTCGACCACGGCTTCATCTGGAACCTGCTCACGTCGCTCATCGTGGCGCTTGCCAGCACCGTGCTCGTGGTGCTGGTCGGCACCCCCGCCGCCTACGCCTTCGCCCGCTTCCCGATCCGGCGCCGCGACGATCTGCTGCTCTTCGTGCTCGCGACACGGATGGCGCCACCGGTAGCGCTCGCCATCCCCTTCTATCTGATCTATGCGCGCGTGGGGCTCCTCGACACGTACGCGGGCCTCATCGTGGCGTACCTGAGCTTCAACCTGTCCTTTTACGTTTGGGTGCTGTGGAGCTCCTGCCGTGAGCTGCCCGTGGAGCTGGAG
>JBKKCN010000746.1:0-4182 GCA_046712525.1 Candidatus Rokuibacteriota bacterium | reverse complement strand
GCTTGCGCCAGCGCGCCGCCCATCTCGGTTTCGCACTCGTGAACCGCGCCACCGGCGAGCTACTCGAGGGCACAGTTTCTTAGGAGCCGATGTTCGGGTAGGGTATGGGGACGGGGCCGCCGGGCATGGGGTCCTTACCCCCCTTGACGCTTCCGCCCTTGCCCCGGGCGTCCAGGTCTCTGATGGTGTCTTTCTTGCGGTTCAGTTTCTTGACGCCCGTCTTGCCACCCGTCTTCTTCGCCATCATCGTTCTCCTTTCGTTATCAGAGCACTAATGCAGACCTACAGCCGGTATTTTTCCGTGGCGCCCGGGGCGAGCGCGATGCCGTGGCCCGGTCGCGATGAGAGGTGGAAGGCGCCGTTGTCGCACGCCGGCATGCCGACGAAGAGGTCGGGCGGCGTCCAGTCGATGAACTCCACGAGGAAGGCGTTCGGCATCGCGCACGCCACGTGCAGGGACAGCTCGTGGACGACGTGCGGTGACACGGCCACCTGGTGGGCGGCGGCGAGGGCGCCGATGCGCAGCGTCTCCGTGAAGCCGTTGGCGCGGCAGACGTCGGGCATCAGGTAGGTGGCGGCCCGGCGCTCGAGGGCCTCGCGGAACTCGTAGCGGGTGTAGTTGTTCTCGCCGGTGGCGACGGGGATCGTGATGGCGCGCGCGACCTCTGCGCACGCGGCGAGGTCGTCCGCGAGCACCGGCTCCTCGTACCACACGAGGTCGAGGTCCTCCAGCATCTGCGCCTGGCGAATGGCGCCCGGCACGTCGAGCTTCTGGTTGACGTCGACCATCATCCGCACGCCGTCGCCGAGCGCACGGCGCACGGCCTCCACACGTTTGCGGTTCTCGCGCGGGTCGGGGTGGTGGATCTTCATCTTGTAGTAGCGGCATCCCATCGCCGCGTAGCGCTTGGCTTCCGCGATGAGATCGTCGACCGAATACGTGCCCCACCCGCCGCTGCCGTAGGCATCCACGCGGTCGGTGACGGCACCCCACAGCCGCGCGAGGGGCTGGCCTGCCGCCTTGCCCGCGATGTCCCACAGGGCGATGTCGAGCGCGGCGAGCGCGTAGCCGGCGATGCCGACGCGCCGGAAGCCGCGATCGGCGCGGTACATCTTCTCCCACAGGCGGCCCACCATCGTCGGGTCCTCGCCCACGAGCATGCTCGCCAGACGCTTCGTGTACGCTTCCACCGCTTCGGAGCCGCCGCCGCCGAACACCAGCGCGTAGCCGAGCCCGTCGAGCCCCTCGCCGGTGTGGACGCGCGTGACCACGAGGCGGTGCTCGGGAAAGTCGAGCGCGATGGGCTTCGTGGTGGGAATGCGCAGCGTGAAGGCGTCGATCGTGGTGATTTTCATGGGTGCTATCCTATCGCGCATGGCAATCGCGCTCGTGCTCCTCGTGTTGCTCGTGACGCCGGCGGCGGCCATCGCCGACATCGTCCTGCCGCCCGGCTTCTCCGTGGAAGTCTACGTCACTGGAGACGGCTTCGACACCACCGACGGCCGCGCCGCCCACGGCGTGCCGTCGTCGTCGACGCTCGCGGTCGATCGCACCGGGACGCTGTACCTGGCGCGCAGCGGCCGGCGCTACTCCGGGGGGGAGATCGACGACCTGTGGCCGATCTTCCGGTTTCCGCCGGGTGGAGCGCGCGTGACGAAGAACACCGAGCGTCGATTTCTCTACGGACCCCCCCTGCCGAGCGCGCAGGTGGCGGGGCTTCGTGGCGACGGTGAGCTGCTCGTCACGACGTTCGATCGGGACCGGAAGATCGGCGTCCTCTACGTGATGGTCAACGGCCACGCCGAGCTGTTCGCAGGCGGCACGCCGCCCACGCGGAGCATCGCCCCCGTGCTCGTGCAGCCGGAGGGCGCCGCCGTCGACGCCGCGGGCAACATCTACGTCGCCGACCGCGCACAGGATCGCGTGGTCAAGCTCGATGCGCGCGGCACCATCGTCGATGCCAGCCACGTGTCGGTGAAGCGCCCGCGCCTGCTCGCCATCGGGGCCGACGGCGGGCTGTGGATCGCGTCGGACGGAGCCGCGGAGGCTCCCTGGCAGCGCGGCCCTGGAGAGATCTGGCGCCGCGTGGGCAATGACGCTCCCACGCTCGTGCGCAACGGGCCGGTGGCGGCAGGGATGGGCCTGGCGCCCACCGGGCACCTGTTCGTGGCTGACCGCCAGGCCTCCGAGATCTTCGCGCTCACGACGAGCGGGCGTTCGCTTCCCTTCGCGCGCTTCACCGACGGCGACGCTCCGCGCGCGCTTGCCTTCGCGCCGATCACCCCCGACACCGTGCGCGCCGGTATCGCAGGCAGCCTCTTCCTCGTCGCCATCCGCCGCGGCGCCTGGCCCGTCAACGAGGTGCTGCGGATCTCCGGACCGTTCGAGCGCTTCCTGAGCGAGAGCCCGGCTCCGTCGCGCTGATCACGCGCGCCGCTGAAGGAGGTCATCCGACCAGGCAAACAAACGAGGGCGGGGCCAGACGGCTCCCGCCCTCGCCTGTCACAGCGACGCCGCGGTGCTAGGGGTGTAGATGGACCGTCGGGAGCGTGACCACCGCGCCCTTGCAGAGGCCCGGCCGATTCTGGGTGTCGCCCTTGTTCTTCTTCCAGGTGTTGGCCGTCCCCGCCGTCCCCGTGCCGGTCGACTGATCGTCGCAGTCGTGGTCCGCGTTCGCCTGCATACGATTGTCGTCGAGAACGTTTCCGGCGGAGTCCTGATCGACGAAGAGGCCGTCGCGGCCGTTGTCTTTGCTCTTGTTGTGGGCGACGACATTATCATCACCGTTGTAGAGACCAATCCCGTCGTCACCGTTGTTGGCGACCTTGTTGTTCCTGACGGCGTTGTGGTTCGAGCCATCGCGGACCCGGATGCCGCTGTCGCCGCAGCCGGTCACGTTGTTATTCCGAACCACGTTGTCGACGTTCGGCGACGCGACCGGGTAGCTCGCGGGGTCGAAGCGCAGGTTGATGCCGGTGAAGGCGCAGTCGACGATCCGGTTGTGTCCCACCTCTACATCTCTCACGTCCCCGCCGAAGAAGATGCCGCTGCCGTGGGAGGCAACGCTGAGATTGTGATTGATCTCGGAGTCCTTCAGGTTCGCGATGATGACCGAGGAGTCATCGATGATGGCGTTGTGCTCGATCTTGACGTCGGCGCTGGCGACGGCGACGGAGCCGGCGACCTGCCCGAGCAGGATGATCGACGCGTTCTCGTGTCCGGTGAAGACGTTGCGCTCGATCCCCGCATTGAACAGCCCCTGGTCGGAGTAGATGCCATTTCCGGCGGCGGCCCCGGGCACGTTATTGTCCCGGATGCAGTTCTTCCGGACGTCCGACCTCTCGACCCCGTTGCTGTTGAAGTAGATGCCGAAGGTGTTCAGCTGGACCACGTTGCTCCTGATATCGTACCCGGACCCGGCGCTGCTGAGATGGATACCGGCGTTGTTGTTCGCGTCCTGGACCGTGAAACCGTGGATGGTGACGTCATCGGCCGTGACCGTGAAGGCGGACGTGGCGAGGCCGCCGTGCACGACCGAATCGGTGGTCGGATCGCTGGCGGGGTGCGCCGTCGCGTCCAGGCACTGCTGCCGCTTCAAGGCCTTCGTCGCGCCCTTGAGTTTCAGGTCAGACTTGTCGACGTTCGTCGCCGAGTAGCTCCCGGCGCAGACCTTGATGGTGTCGCCTGGGCTCGCGGCGTTCACGGCGAGCTGAATGCCGGCGGCCGTCGTGAAGCCGGCGTCCGGGCACTGCGCGAGGTCGTCGTCCACCACGAGGTTTTTCGCGATCGCTTCACCGGGTCCAACGCTCAGCAGGAGCGCCATCGACGCCAAGACGAGATAGCCGGTTCTCATGTGCTTTGCTCCTTGTCACTGCGAGTCGACCTCGGGGTGCTGCCGTGAGGTCGTTGAGAGCCGAGAGGTCGCTCGGACGAGAACTACGCCAGGTTCCGGGACGCGGTCGCGCGGGGCCGAGGCTTGTCCGCGGCTGAACGGACGATCGCATGGCGCCCGGCGCGTGTCAATAGGCGCTGGAGGGTCTGCTGGAGGGTCTCCCCGGTTCCTCTTGCCGATTCGAGCCGTGATCGCACGCCGCAAGAGCGGCCCCCCCGGCGGGCGCCCCGCGGGCCCCCCGGCCGATGAAAAAATTAGGGGGGGAGGCAGCGGCCCCCCCCGGCCCCCC
>JBKKCN010000745.1:0-5916 GCA_046712525.1 Candidatus Rokuibacteriota bacterium | reverse complement strand
CCAAGCCGCTCGGCTCCGCGCACCGGCTGTCGGCGCCCTACCAGGCCCTGCGCGCCCGCGACGGCTACTTCACGGTGGGCGCGAACAACGACAAGCTGTTCGAAGCGTTCTGTCGCGCCATCGAACGGCCCGACCTGCTCGCCGACCCGCGCTTCGGCGGCCGCCGCGAGCGCTTCGCCAACCGCGCCGCCCTCATCCCGGAGATCGAGAAGACGACCATCGCGGAGCATCGCGGCCACTGGCTGGGGCGGCTCGAGAAAGAGGGCGTGCCCTCGGGTCCCATCAACACGTATGCGGAAGCGCTCATCGACCCGCACGCGCTCGCGCGCAACATGGTGGTGGATCTCGTCCATCCGGGCGCGGGCGCCATCAAGGCGCTCGGCGTGCCCGTGAAGCTCTCCGACACACCGGGCGCCGTCGACCGCGCGGCGCCGATGCTGGGCGAGCACAACGCCGACATCCTGACCGAGCTCGGCTACAGCGACGCGCAACAGCGCGCGCTGAAGGACAAGGGAGTCATTTAACCGCTTCGAGGAGGATTTCATGCACAGACGCCGTTTCATCGCCACCGCGGGCGCGGGCGTGCTCGCCGCCGCCACGCGTCCTCTCACCGCGGTCGCCCAGGGCACGTATCCGAGCCGGACCATCGAGTTCGTGGTGCCGTACGCCCCCGGCGGTGGCACCGACAACCTCGTGCGCACCATCGTGGCCCTCATCGACGAGAACAAGTGGTCGCCGCAGGCCTTCAACGTCGTCAACCGTCCCGGCGGCAGCGGCGCCGTCGGCTACACGTACCTCATCAACAAGAAGGGCAACCCGCACGCGGTGGCGGGGGCGACGCCCTTCATCGTGTCGGGCAAGATCGACGGCCGTCTCACCGGCAACCACCGCGACGTCATGACCATCCTCACCATCGTGGCCATCGACGAGCTGATGCTGTCGGTGAAGAGCGACTCGAAGTACCAGTCGGTCGAGGACTTCGTGAAGGCGGCCAAGGCCGCCCCCGACAAGCTGACCATAGGAGGCACCAACATTCACTCGGAGGACCACATCTTCACCCACCTCTTCGAGAAGGCGGCCGGCATCAAGGTGAAGTACGTGCCGTTCAACTCCGGCGGCGAGGTGACCGCGCAGCTCATGGGCGGCCACGTCGACGCCGCCGTGGAAAACCCGAACGAGATCATCGCGCAGGTGGAAGCGGGCAAGGCAAGGAATCTCGCGGTGGCCGCCCGCAAGCGTCTGAAGGACGCTCCCGACATGCCCACCTTCGCCGAGCGCGGCTACGAGTTCTTCTGGGAGCAGTTCCGCGGCGTCGTCGGCCCCGCCGACATGACACCCGAGTCCGTCAAGTGGTGGAACGACACGCTGAAAAAGGTGACGGACACGAAGAAGTGGCAGGAGAACTACATCAAGCGAAACCTGCTCACGCCGGTGGCGTGGACCGGTGAGGAAGCCAACAAGTACCTCGACGGGTTGCACTCGAAATACGAGAAGGCCCTTCAGGAGCTGAACGCCCTGAAGAAGTAACGCGTGCGCCGCGCCGACCGCGTGGGGGCGATCATCCTGCTCGCGCTCGCCGTCGCCTACTCGGCGACAGCGGCGCGGCGCTACACCTACTGGAGCGCCTCCGGCCCCGGCTCGGGATTTCTCCCCTTCTGGCTCGGGGTGACGCTCGCGGTCCTCGCCGTCATCATGCTCGTGGGCGCGGTCCGGCAGCGCGACCCCGGCCCCGCCTGGGCGCCGCGCGGGCACGGCGCCGTGCGCTTCGTCGTCGTCATCCTCGCCACCGCCGCCTTCATCGTCCTCATGCCGCTGCTCGGCATGACGCTCGCGACCGCGCTCTTCCTCACCATCTTATTGAAGGCGCTCGAGGGCCGCTCGTGGCCGACCACGCTCGGCGTGGCCGTGGGCATGGCCGTCGCCAACTGGGCGGTCTTCGTGCGGTGGCTCGGCGTCCCCTTCCCGACCGGCGTCTTTGGATTTTGAGTCGGGCTTCTGAGTCGGGATCCTAGTTGGACCTCTTCGCCAACCTCGCGCTGGGCTTCTCGGTCGCGTTCACGCCCTTCAACCTGCTCATGGCGTTGGCAGGCGTGTTCCTCGGCACCCTCATCGGCGCCCTGCCCGGCGTCGGCCCCGTGTCGGGCGTCGCGCTCCTGCTGCCGCTCACCTTCGGCATGCCGCCCACCTCCGGCATCATCATGCTCGCCGCCCTCTACGCGGGATCCATGTACGGTGGCACCATCACCTCTGTACTCATCAACACTCCGGGCGAGTCCGCCTCCGTGGTCACGTGCATCGACGGCTATCAGATGGCGCTCCAGGGCCGCGCCGGGCCCGCCCTCGGGATCGCCACCATCGCCTCCTTCATCGCGGGCACCGTGGGCGTCGTGTTCCTCATGGGATTCTCGCCGCTGCTCGCACGCTGGGCGTTGTCGTTCGGGCCGCCGGAGACGTTCGCGCTCATGCTGCTCGGGCTCACCACCGCCACGGGACTCACGGGCGACAACGCGGTGAAGGGCTACATCAGCATGGTGGCGGGGCTCATGCTGTCGATGGTCGGCTTCGACATCATCTCGGGGGACGCGCGCTACACGGGCGGCATCAACGAGATGCTGGACGGGATCGACTTCCTGCCTGTGGCCATCGGGCTCTTCGGCATGGGCGAGGTGCTCGTGGGCGCCGAGCAGGCTGCCTCCACCAAGATCCTCGAGGCGCGCTACGGGCTGCGCGACGTGTGGCCCACCGCCGTCGACTGGGCGCGCAGCCGGTGGGCCATCGTGCGCGGCACCATTCTCGGCTTCTTTATCGGCGTGCTCCCCGGCGCGGGGCCCACCGTCGCCTCCTTCCTCGCGTACTCCGTCGAAAAGAAATGGTCAGCGCACCCGGAGCAGTTCGGCCGCGGCGCCATCGAGGGCGTGGCGGGGCCGGAGTCGGCCAACAACGCGGCCTCGGCGGGCGCCATGGTGCCCATGCTCACGCTCGGCATCCCCGGCTCCGCCACCACCGCCGTCATGCTGGGCGGGCTCATGATGTGGGGGCTGCGGCCGGGGCCGCTGCTCTTCGAGAAGAACCCCGATTTCGTGTGGGGGCTCATCGCCTCCCTGTACATCGCCAACGTGATGCTCCTCATCCTCAACATCGGCTTCATTCCGCTCTTCGTGCGGGCGCTCAGAATCCCCTACGCGATCCTCATGCCGCTCATCATCGTGTTCTGCATCACGGGCGCGTACTCGCTCAACAACAAGGCGTGGGACGTGGGGCAGATGCTCGTCTTCGGCGTGCTCGGTTACGGGATGAAGAAGCTCGACTACTCGCCCGCCGCGCTTACCCTCGCCCTCGTGCTGGGCCAGCTCGCGGAGCGCTCGCTCCGGCAGTCGATGATCATCTCCGATGCCGGCCTTCTCATCTTCTTCACGCGCCCCATCGCCGCCGTCCTCACCACGCTCGCGCTGCTCGCGGTGGCGGTGCCCATCGTGAGCGGCCTCCGCCGGTGGCGGCGCGCGCGCGCGGCGTGAGCGAGCACGCCTTCGACGCCGACACCCGGGTCGACGCGGTCGCCGACGGCGCCTTCACCGCCACCATCACCGACCGGTGGAACGCGATCGGCGGGCGCCCCAACGGCGGCTACGTCGTCGCCGTGTGCCTGCAGGCCCTACGCCGCGTGATGCCGTTTCCCGACCCTCTCGTCGTCTCGGCGTTCTTTCTGCGGCCCACGCTGCCGGGCCCGGCGGAGGTGCGCACCGAGGTCGCCCGTGCCGGACGCAGCATGGCCACGGGCGCCGCACGCGTCGTGCAGGCGGGCAAGGAGACCATGCGCATCACGGCCACCTTCACCGACCTCGCGCGCCACCGGCCGTACGCTGATCGCCGGCACGCGACCCCACCTGCCGCCGCCGGAGAAGGCGATCGACCCTCTCGGCGGAGGCGCGATGGCGGGACTGCCCATCACCGAGCGCGTCGAATACCGCACGGCCACGATGCCGGGCTGGATGCAGGGCAAGCCGGGCGGCGATCCGAGCATGCAGTTCTGGATGCGATTCCGGGACGGCCGTGAGGCCGACGTGCTCGCCTTGGCGATGCTGGTGGACGCCGCCTACCCCGCCGTCATGGAGATCGGCGCCGCGGGATCGTCCACCCTCGAGCTCACCGTGCACGTGCGCGCCCATCCCGCGCCCGGCTGGCTCGCGTGTCGCGCCACCACACGCTACGTGATCGGCGGTTATCACGAGGAAGACTTCGAGATCTGGGGCTCGGCGGGCACGCTCGTGGCGCAGTCACGCCAGCTCGCGCTGCTGCCGGGCTAGCCTCCTCCCCACCCCAGCGCCCACCATAGGATCAGGCCGGCGAGCAGAAGCCAGAGGCCGATGATGACCGCCGCCGCCACCCACGAGCGCGCGCGACTGGACACGCGGTGGGCGCGCGCGCGGCACTCGGCGAGGACGTCGGCCGGAATCAGTCGGAGCACCAGCCACACGCCGAGGGGAACGAGTACGAGATCGTCGAGGTAACCGAGAACGGGAATGAAATCGGGAATGAGGTCGATGGGACTGAGCGCATAGGCGACCACGCAGGCGGCGGCCACCTTGGCGTACCAGGGCACGCGCGGATCGCGGACCGCGAAGGAGAGCGCGACGACGTCGCCTTTGATCAGGCGCGCCCTCGCCTTCCATGACTTCAGCGCGCTCACGCGCGCGAGCGCAGCACCTTGGCGATGGCCTCCGGCGCGAAGCCGAGCTGCAGGCACGCCACCCCGAGGTCGAAGCATTCGCGGTAGGCGGCGATGCGGCCGCGCTCGAGATCGAAGAAGCTCATGCCTCGGAAGCGCACGCGCTTGCCCGCGCTGCGCGGGATCGCCGCCGTGGCCACGTAGGAGAAGGTCCACTCCGACGCCGCGCGCTCGGGCGTCTCCACCACCGTGCCCATCAACCAGGAGTAATCCCGGCCCTCGCGGAACATGCGCTCGAACATCGCGCGCAGCGAGGCCGTGCCCGTGTGGGCGCCGAAGAAGTTGTCGGTATACGTGGCGCCGGCGGTGAAGCAAGCGAGGAGGGCGTCCACGTCCATCTTGTTGAAGGCCTTCTCGAACTCGCGAACGATGGACATGGCCGCCCTCCCGTCGACACTATACCGTCGCGCCGGGGGACCGGGCTACGCGGAGCGCTCGAGATCGAGCTTCGTGCTCTGCCCGGGGGGTGTCGTTGGCCCGTGGCCATCGCCTTCGCGAAGCCCAGGATGCGCACGACGGGACTCGACGGCGACTCCCAGTACTCGGCGGCGGTCACCGTCACGCGCAGGAGGGCGAGCGAGGGATCGTCCACACCCTTGGGGAACCACGACTTGTACGCGGGGCTCCACCGCTCGCGCACCTGGACGGGGTCGCGCACGACGCGGGCGAGGCCGGACACCGAGATGTAGCGCTGCGCGTCCGGGTCGGCGAACACCACGTTGACGTGGTGGTCGGTCTGCACCTCGTCGACCTTGGCGGCGCCGGCCTCGGTGAAGAACCAGAGGTCGCCGTCGAACTCCGACTCCTGCACCGCCATGGGGCGGCTGCGGAGGCTGCCGTCCTCGGCCACCGTGGTCAACATCGCGAACTTGATGCCTTTGAGCAACCCCTGCAGCGTCTTGATGGCTTCGTCACGCATGATGCGTCCCTCCCGGGCTGCACGGAGGGAGCAATCACGAGGCCAGCGAGCCGGTCGAGGGTCCGATGATCCGTGTACCATTGGCCCCGTGATGACACCTGACGACCTCGCCACCCTCATGCGGTCCCCGGCGCCGCACGCCGTGCTCGACATCCGGGAGCGGGCCACGTACGAAAAAGGCCACATCTATCGCGCCACCTCGCTGCCGCGACGGCTCCTGGAAATCAGGCTGCCCGCGCTCGTCGCCGCGCGCGGGATTCCGGTCGTGCTC
>JBKKCN010000744.1:0-14210 GCA_046712525.1 Candidatus Rokuibacteriota bacterium | reverse complement strand
GTGCACGGCGCGCGTGATGTCGGGCTCGTCCTCGAGCGGCTGGTACCACGTCGTGCGCGTGCGCTCCGTCGTGGCCCACGGTCCACGCGCGATGGACTTGATCACTTGCACGGCCACGCGCCGCTCGCGGCAGAGTGCAAGCAGCGACTCGAACTCGGCGCGGTAGCGCTCGCTCTGCGCCATGAAGGCGTTATAGGGCAGGAGCACGGAGTCGAAATCGAACCGCTCGAGGCTGCGCCGATGCATGGCCGCGATCGTCCAGCCGTGTCCCGTGACGCCGATGAAGCGTGCGAGTCCCTGCGCGCGTGCCTCCACCGCGGCCTCCAGCGCCCCGCCCGGCCCCATCGCCTGCTCCCAGTCGTCGGGATGGGCGAGCGAGTGGAGCTGGATGAGATCGACGTGATCGACGCGCAGCCGCTCCAGGGAGCGGTGAATGTCGTCGCGGGCCTCGCGCGCGCTGCGCGATCCCGTCTTCGTGGCGAGGAAGAAGCTCTTGCGGTGGCGCGGCATCCAGGGACCGATACGCAGCTCGGAATCGCCGTACCGGGCGGCGGTGTCGATGTGGTTCACGCCATACTCCAGGAGCGTCTCCAGCGCGCGGTCGGCCTCCGCCTGGGTGCACCGCGCGAGGGCGGCGGCCCCGAAGAGCGTCACGGAGCTGAGATGGCCGGTACGTCCGAAGGGGCGCCGCTCGATGGTCGTGGTCGTCAGCATGCCCGGCAGTGGAGCATACGATTCGTGGCCGCGCAACCAGGCTAGCGCTGGTCGGCGAGGAACGCGCGCAGGATGCGAAGGAACTCGTCGAGGCGGTCGTGATGCAGCCAGTGGCCGGCGCCGTCCACGCCCACCACGCGGGCGTGGCGGAAGTGCGCGGCGCGGCCGTCGTCGACGGGATTACCGGCCCAGCTCTCCTTGCCGTAGAGGATCAGCGTGGGACACGCGATGCGTTCCCACAAGAAGTGGACGTCGCGCGTGGACATGTCGTACGGCGGCCACGCGCGCACGTAGTTGTCGAACTTCCACGAGTAGGTGCCGTCCTCGTTCTGGTTGATGCCGTGCTCGGTGAGATGGCGTGCCTGCTCGGCGCTCAGGTGCGGGTTCTCCTCCTGCATCCGCTTGAACGCCTCCTCGATGGAGGCGTAGCGCCGCGGCAGCCGTCCCGCCAACGCACGCTGCTCGCGGATCCACTCGTCCATGCGCTGGGCCGGCGTCTTCGCGGCGCGCTCCGCGAGCATGGCGACGGGCAGACCGAGCCCCTCGATGGGGACGAGCCGCGCCACCGCTTCCGGGTAGATGCCGCCGTAGCGGAGCGCGATGTGGCCGCCCAGCGAGTGCGCGACGATGGTGACGGGGGCCAGCCGCTGCTGGTGGACGAGCTGCGCGAGGTCGTAGACGTAGTTCGCCATCCAGTAGCTGCCGTCGGGGGACCACTGGCTGTCGCCGTGACCGCGCAGGTCGGGCGCGATGATGTGCCACTCGTCGCGCAGTGCCGCCGCCACCCAGTCCCAGTTGCGGCAGTGATCGCGCCCGCCGTGGACGAGCAGCAGCGGCGGCTTGTCCGCATTGCCCCAGTCGACGTAGTGCAGGCGCAGGCGCTGGGAGAAGTATGTGTGGGAAGTGGGGCCCGGTCTCGGATCAGCCATCGGATCGCCCGCATGCTAGCATCCTGACCACGCTCGAGACATCGGGAGGTGGCGTATGTCGAGGCGCACCCGGATCCGGCTCACCCGAACGCTCGTGATCCTCGCCCTTCCGGCACTGTGGGCCGCCGCCGTCGTGTCGGCGGCCGCCGCTGCGCCCACGGGCCAGATGACGTGGGCCGTGCACATCACGCTGGCCCCGCGGTGGCTCGATCCCAGCGACAACGAAGGCGCCATCACGCCCTTCCTCACCTTGTACGCGGTGCACGACGCCCTCCTCAAGCCGATGCCGGCGGGACCCATCACGCCCTCGCTGGCCGAGTCGTGGTCGATGTCACCCGACGGCCTCGTCTACGACTTCGTCCTCCGCAACGGGCCCCGCTTCCCCAACGGCGAGGCGGTGACGGCCGACGACGTGAAGTTCTCCTTCGAGCGCTACCGGGGCGCCAACGCGCAGCTCCTCAAGGCCAAGGTCAAGGAGATCCGCATCGTCGATCCCCGGCGCATCCAGTTCCATCTGAAGGAGGCGTGGCCGGACTTCATCACGTTCTACGGCACCACCGCCACCGGCGCGGGGTGGATCGTGCCGAAGAAGTACGTGGAGGCCGTGGGCGACGCGGGCTTCCTCAAGGCGCCCGTCGGCGCCGGCCCCTATCGCGTGGTCAGCGTCACGCCCGGCATCGAGGTCACGCTCGAGGCCTTCGAGGGATACTGGCGCAAGGTCCCGAGCGTCAAGCGCCTCGTGCTCCGCAGCCTTCCCGACGAGAGCACGCGCGCGGCCGCGCTCAAGCGCGGTGACGTGGACATCGCGTACTTCCTCAACGGCGCCATCGCGGAAGAAATCCGGAAGACACCGCGGCTGAAGCTCATGGCCGCCCGTACCAACGCCGTCTTCTTCCTCGACTTCCGCGACCAGTGGGACGCGGCCTCGCCCTGGAAGGACGCGCGCGTTCGGCGCGCCGCCAGCCTCGCCATCGACCGGGAGGCCCTCAACGCCGCCGAGCAGCTCGGCTACGCGGGCCTCACCGGCAACATCGTGCCGCGCTCGATGGAGTTCGCGCTCACCATTCCGCCCGACCCCTACGATCCCGCGCGCGCGAAACGGCTGCTCGCGGAGGCGGGTTATCCGCGCGGCTTCGAGGGGGGCGAGTTCGCCAGCAACCCGCCGTACGAGTCCGCGGGCGAATCGATCGTGAGCTATCTCGCCGCGATCGGCATCAAGATGCGTATCCGCGCCATGGAGCGTGCGGCGTTTCTGTCGAGCTGGCGCGAAAACAAGCTCAAGGGAGTGCTCTTCGCGGGCCTCGGGCCCGCCGGGAACGCCGCCACGCGACTGCAGCTCATCGCCGTCCCCGGCGGGTCCTACGTGTCCGGAGTGCTCCCCGAGGTGCAAGACCTCTATGAGCGCCAGTCGCGTGAGATGGACCGGCGCAAGCGCGAGGAGCTCCTGCACCAGATCCAGCGCCTGCTGTACGAGCGCGCGATCTTTGCGCCCATCTGGGAGAACGGCTTCATCCGCGGCGTGGGGCCCCGCGTCGAGGAGCCCGCGCTCGGGCTCATTCCCTCCTTTCCCTACTCCGCGCCCTACGAAGACCTGCGCCTGAAGACGACACCATGAACGGTCGATCCGGGAGGACGGTTATGCGTTACGAGATGATCTCCGCCGATTGTCACCTCGATCTCTGCTGGCTGCCGCCCGATCTCTTCGTGACCAACGCGTCCGCCGACATGCGCGACCGCATGCCGCACGTCGTCGAGAGCCCGAAGGGCCCGACGTGGGTAACGAAGAAGGGCGCCGGCCTCGGGCTGGCGTGCGGCATGGGCTCTGCCGGGCGCGAGTACGTGCCCGGCCGCATCCATCGCGCCGATCGCATGGCCGCCACCGGCCTCTACGAGGACGGCAAGAAGGGTATCCGCCGTCTCACCGAGCCGGAGCTGCGCCTGCGCGACCAGGACCGCGACGGCGTGCAGGCCGAGGTCCTCTACGGCATCCTCGGCGCCACCGGCCGCATGAACGACCCCGACGCGACGGTCGAGGTCATGCGCATCTATAACGACTGGCTCGCGGATTTTTGCTCCACTCACCCGGAGCGGTTCGCGGGCCTGGCCTCCATTCCGAACCACCCCCTCGACGCCGCCATCGCCGAAGTCGAACGCGTGGCCAAGCGCGGCGCCGTACGCGGCCTCGACATCGCCAACTCGCCCGATCTCCTGCCGCTGTGGGACCCGCACTGGAATCCGCTGTGGGAGGTGATCGAGGCGTGCGGCCTGCCGCTGCACTTCCACACCATCGGCAGCCGCCTGCCCGACGATCTCCAGAAGCTCGTGTTCATGGGCGCCGATCTTGCGCGCGCGCCCGCGGATGCCACCGCGGAGGACAAGCGGCGGGCGCGCATGGCCTTCGCCACCCACATCACGGGCTTTCAGATCAACATGGCCAACATCCTCATGGCCCTCATCTACGGCGGCGTCCTCGAGCGCTATCCGGGTGTGCGCGTGGTCCTGGGCGAGGCCGGCATCGGGTGGATCCCGTACATCCTGTGGCGGATGGACGGCGAGTGGGAAGACCAGTTCAAGGACCTGTCGCTCACGATGCCGCCCAGCGCGTACTGGCGCCGGCAGTGCTTCGCCACCTATCAGACCGATCCCGTCGGCGTGAAGCTCGTGGACGAGCTGGGCGTGGACACGATCATGTGGGGCTCCGACTTTCCGCACCCCGACGGCATCTGGCCGGACTCGCGCGAGTACATCCAGCGCGAGCTCGGTCACCTGCCCGCCGACATCCGCCACAAGATCGTCTGCGGCAACGCCGCCCGCCTCTACAACTTCATGCAGGGCGCGCGATGACACCGCGGGAGAACGAGGGGCGTCCCGGGTTTCCCGGGACGCCTCCGAGCGTCGGGGGGCTTGGGGGGCCCGTCGAGGCCCCCCATGCGGTCAAATCCAAGGTCCTCTTCTCGCCAAAGCAGTCCGACGACGTCCTCGCCATCGCACGCTCGCTGGCGCCGCCCGGCTTCGATCTCGTGGTGGCCGATCCCGGCACGCCGCAGTTCATCGAGGCGGCCGCCGATTCCGAGTACTTCCTCGGCCTCGCCCGGCAGATGGGCGGTGAGTTCTTCCGCTCGGCGCCGAAGCTCAAGCTCGTACAGCTCCTCAGCGCCGGCTACGACCGCGTGGACATCGAGTCGGCGCGTAAGGCGAAGGTGCCCGTGGCCAACAACGGCGGCGCCAACGCCATCGCGGTGGCCGAGCACACCTTCGCGCTCATGCTGGCCGTGCTCAAGCGCCTCGTGCGCTTTCACAACGAGGTGGTGGCCGGCCAGTGGCACGTGGGCGCCACCCCCGACACGCGCACGTTCGAGCTGGCGGGCCGCACGCTCGGCATCGTGGGCCTCGGCAACATCGGCAAGAAGGTGGTACGGCGCGCCACCGCCTTCGACATGCGGGTGCGGTACTACGACATCGTGCGGCTCAGCGAGCATCAGGAGGATGCGCTCAAGGTCCAGTACGCACTCTTCGACGAGCTGCTCCGGACCTCCGACGTCGTCAGCCTGCACGTGCCCCTCACCGATACCACGCGTAACCTGATCGGCGCCCGCGAGCTCGCTCTCATGAAGCCGAGCGCGATCCTCATCAACACGTGCCGCGGACCGGTGGTGGACGAGCACGCGCTGCACGCCGCACTCGCCGCCAAGCGGATCGCCGGCGCCGGCCTCGACGTGCTGGTGGAGGAGCCGCCCGCGAAGACGCATCCCCTCTTCGGTCTGCCCAACGTCACCCTCACGCCGCATTCCGCCGGCCCCACGTGGGAGAACTGGACCGCGCGCTTCCGCAACGGCTTCGACAACATCCAGCGCGTGGCGGCCGGCCGCGCCCCTCTGTGGGTGATTCCTGAGCTGCTGGAGAAACCCTGATGGTCGAATTCAAGAAGCTGACGTACGAGGCGGTGCAGGTGGGCGAGGAGTTCGTGTCGGATGAGCACCTCGTCACGCCCGAGGACGTCGAGACGTACGCGTTCGCGGTGGAGGACCACCACCCGTGGTTTTCCGGAGCGTCGCCGTACGGCGGCCCCGTCGCCCATCCCACCCTGCTCGGCAACCAGGCGCTCCACCTCCGCCACAGCCGCTACATCGTGCACGCGGGACTCCACGCCAGGATGGAGTTCGAGTTCCGCGAGCCCATCCGCCCCGGCGTGCGGGTGCGCTCGAGCGGACGGGTCGTCGACAAATACGAGCGCCGCGGCAAGCCCTACATGGTCACGGAATTCGTGACCGCGGACGAGGACGGCACCGTGCTGGTGCGCGGGCGGTTCACCCAGATGCTGTTCCGCGACTGAGGCCGCCATGGCGACCGTCGGCGACAAGCTGCCGTCCCTCCAGAAGGAGATCTCGCAGCGCAAGATCGACGCGTATTCCGGCGTGCGCCCGCTCTCGATTCATACCGACGAGGCGTGGGCGCGCGCGAAGGGGTTTCGCACCTGTCTGGCGCAGGGGATGATGTCGACCGCCTACGTGTCGGAGATGATGACGCGACTGCTCGGCGCCGGCTTCGTGAAGGGCGGCACCATGTCGCTCGCCTTCGTGCAGCCCGTCTTCGCGGGCGATCGTCTCACGGTGCACGGCGTGGTGAAGGAGCGGCGCGCGGACAACGGCGGCACGCGCGTCGTGGTCGAGGTGTGGTGCGAGAACCAGCACGGCCAGAAGACCGCCGTGGGGACGGCGAGCGGGTTGATTACCTGAAGCGGGCGGAGGCCGTCATGTGCGCGTCAATCGACGACCGATTCGTGCTCGGCGTCGCGGTCGTGGCTCTCATCGTCGCGGGCCTCGCCGGTCAAGGCGGCCGGAAGGGGACGGCAGGTCCCTCCCTGGGTCGTTGTCCGCTCCGTCTCTGGGGGAGGGAAAGACCGGCTCGACTTCTGAGAAGGCCCTTTATGTCGCCTACGCTCCCGACACTATATGCATCGAGATCGATTCTGGCGATCGATCTAAATAGAGCGACTTTCACCACGGGCTGTTAAGGTCCAGAGAGCGCATCGAGCGCATCCTTAAGCAGCGTATAGACCGGCGCTTGGTCGGTGCATGTCTTAATGTAATCCTGTTTCATCTGTCCCCCGCCTGGGAGATCGGGCGAACCGCGCAGGGCGCAGCCGTCCGTTCGCTCGATGGCGTCTTGGAGTTTTTTCGTCGCCTCGCCGACATCACCCACCTGAAGAGCCGCGATCACCTGCGTCAGGAAATTCCCAAGCGCCGTCTGGTTTCCCTTGGTAGTCACGCTGCTGGGAGGCAACGACCCTACGATATTTATCGCGTCCACGGTCTGCTGCTCCGCGAAATCCGTGGTGATCACCGCGATGGTGACCGCGTCCAGCGCGGAGGCGACGAAGGGGTCACTGACGATAAGCCCCGCCACATAGGACCCCGGCAGGTCGGGGACGAAGGTTGGAGTGGCCGTGTTGGCGTCGCTCAGCGCTGCCGTGCTACCGGCGGGGCGGGCGATCAGGGTCCAGGAGAAGGAGATCGGGTCAAAATCCGGGTCGTTGCTCGCCGAGCCGTTGAGGGGAACGAGATTCCCGACGAAGGTGCCCTGATCTGGACCGGCGTCGGCATTGGGCGGCGCGTTCTGGGACGAGATGGTCACCTCGTCGGGGTTGCTCGAAAGCTCATCCGCATCCGTTACCACGAGTCTTACGACATAAGTCCCCGGCAGGTCAGCGACGAAGGTCGGATCGATGGCGTGGGGGTCGCTGAGCGTGGCCGTGCTACCGGCGGGCACGGACGTGAAGCTCCAAGCGTACTGCAAGTTCTGAGTCGGGGTTGTGTCGTCGAACGAGCCGCTGCCGTCGAGGTGCACGGTCTGCCCTGCATGGATAGACTGGTTTGCGCCCGCCTCGGCGGTGGGCGTCGGCACTACACGGGTGAAGATGGCCTGGATTTCTGCACCTGTGAGGGCGCGGTTATAGAGAGAGACCTCATCGATGAGACCGTTGAAAAGGTTGTTAAAACTATTACAAATAGGAGGAGCGCAACCAGCTCCAATAAAGAAGTCTAAGTCAGCAGCGCTAATAGGGGATACAAAACTTTCTGTTTTATCTAATAACCCATTCACATAGATCGTCATTGCGGAACCATCGTAAACGCCAGCAATATGGGACCACTTCCCAATCTCTATTATTGAATCCCCATCAAGTTCTTTTCCCGGCAGCCCAAAAACGACATGACCCGAATGAACTTGCAGATTGTATGCACCAACCTTACTTACTACGTAATTAGGTATACCGCTAAATGAATTTGGATAAATCCAGGCCTCAACTGTGATTTCATCAACAATGTCTAAATTTGGTGATTCAGCCACGTGAATGTAATCATCCACGCCATCGAGGCTAAACGCCTGCCCAACTCTTCCTGGCGCAAACGTCGCGCCGCCCTGAAGCGTGCCGTGATTCGAATCAATAATATCGTTCGCATTCCCATCACCTGGCCACCAGCTGATTGGACCCGCGGGAGACTCAACGCCGATCTGGGCGACAGCGTGGCCGACGAGGGTGAAGGCGAAAAGAAAAACTAGCCCCCCTCCAAGGAGCGCTTTGGTCATTTCGCTTGTGCTTTTCATGACACTCTCCTTATCCCCATCTTGGGCAATGGCAAATAACTTCTTACTGAGTAGACCGCCAAGCTCTGCTTGCAACCATCGCGGGCGACCGTGCGGGCAGTCTTGCGCAAAAGCGCTCGAAACTCAAGGAACCGAACTCGCGCCCGCCTGTTGCCACCCACCGATAAGGGCGTCTATGTCGCCTACGCTCTCTTCCACATCTGTTTCGAGGTCGAGGACATCGACGCGGCGCTCGCGGAGCTGAAGCAGTCACCATAGGGGGAGGCAGGCGAGGCCGATGTGGCGCAGCATCTCGTTGGAGGCCTCGCGGTCGTTCAACTTCGGCGCCGCCGCGAGGATGCCGTAGATCACCTCGGCGTCGACGCCGTCGCGATCCATCTCCTTGACGCGCAGGTGCGGGTCACCCGTCCGGCCCGTCGGCGACATAGGGCATGCGGTCCTTCAACTCCCTGGGCGCCTCCAACACGAACAGCTCTGGGGGATGCCTGAGGCGCCTATCGCCCAACCGGCGGGAGTCCGTCCCATCGGCGGACGTCGTTGATGACCTCGAGGACTCGGGTGTGCAACCCGGGATACTCGATCCCGAACTCCTTGCCGAGACGGCTATTGTCCACGAGGTAGTTGCCGGAGTCCTCGCGGCCGCCCTCCTCGGCAAAGGTGATCTGCGCGTCGGGGAGAAACCCGCGCACGATGTCCGCCAGCTCGCCGAGGCTGACCATGATCCCGCCCGAATTATAGAGATGATGGCGGGGGGCGTCGGCCAGCAGCACACGGGCAAAGACTTCGGCCATGTCCTCCACGTGAATCAACAAACGCATGAGCCCCTTCTTCGGAAGGTGCACCGGCTTGCCGCGGGCGGCCTCCGTCATGATCTGCACGTGATCCGTGGAGCCCCGGACCTTGTCGGGACCGGTCACGTTGGCAGGACGCACGCCCGTGATCGACATCCCGTAGTTCGTGATGTACTTGCGCGCCTGGAACTCGTTGAAGATCTTGTGCATCGCGTACTGGCTCGTGCCGTAGGTGGGATCGTCCTCGTTCACCAGCCGATCACCGAAGTGACTCTGCTGGCCACTCACCGCGATCGAGCTCGCGTACACCACCCGCTTGACGCCGCCCAGGCGCGCGGCCTCGAAGCAGTTGTCCATCCCGAGGATGTCGAGGCGCATGACCTGGTGCGGGTTGCCCTCGCCGGCGCCGAGCCCGTAGGCGAGGTTGATGAGCCGATCCGGCTTCACGTCGAGCACGGTCCGCATCACGTCCTCGAATTGCGTGACGTCCCCACGGATCACCGGCGCTCCGATCGGCACGTCGCCGAACGCCGTCGCTCCAGGGTTCAGGTCCATGCCGACCACCGTCTCCCCGCGCGCCACCAACCGCCTGATGAGCCGTGGCCCAATAAAGCCAGTGGCACCGACGACCAGCACCGACATACCGAGTTCTCCTGTCGAGGAGCGCCACGGCTTTGCCGGGGCGCTGCCGAGCGTTGGGGGATTGGGGGCCCTTCGAGGCCCCCATGTAAATCGATCGCTAGCCCGGATTATTCATGAGCGGAGATTGGCTTCGGGGTGCAGGGACCCGTTTCCCACGCACCAGAACCGCACAAGGCGTGTCGATGGAGCCCAGCCACCCTCGGACCGACTCGAACACCATCCACGTGGTCCTCGCGCCCCGAAGCCAATCTCCGCTCGTGAATAATCCGCGCCTAGGCGTCCGGAACGCGCGTGGATTACCAGGCGATCATGCGCCAGTGGTCGCCCGTCCCCACGTAGACGGCCAGGTAGCGGACGGTGAAGCGCTGCTCCTTGCCGTCTCGCTCCACGTGCATCTCCGACACGCCGTTGACGATGCCGACACTTCCGTGCACGCGCGCCCGTCGCTCGCGGGGCGTGATGCCCCGATAGTGCGGCTTGCCGGCGCGGAGGTTCGCGATGTGCTCGGCCTTCGACTCCTGCCGCGCCGTTGAGTGCACGTATACAAGGTCATCGGCCAGCGCGGCGTCGAGCGCGGCCCAGTCGCCGCGTCGCATCGCCTCGAAACGACGGTCGTCGGCCCGGAGAACGTCGGCCTCGGTGCAGCGGCGGGCTCGGTTCGCGTGGGCATGCTCGACCTCCTGGATCGACTCGGGGTGAAAAACCTGGTGATCCTATCACGCGTGACCGAGAACGTATGTTAATGGTAAGAGCCGACGCCAGGAGGGACCGATGGATCTCGAGCTTCGCGGCCGCACGGCGGTGGTGACCGGATGCAGCGTGGGAATCGGACGAGAGATCGCCCGCGTCCTCGCCGCAGAACGCGTGGCGACGCTGGTGATCGCGCGGCGCGGAGAACTGTTGAAGACCTTGCAGGACGAAATCGAAGCCGCGGGCTGGGTGCGCCCTCACGCCCTCGCGGTCGATCTCGCCGACCGCGCGGCGCCCGCGCGCGTCCGTGACGAGGCTCTTGCGCGGCTCGGCCACGTCGACCTCCTGATCAACAACGCCGGCGGCTCGCGGCCCACCGCGGTGGATGCTCCCGACGACGTGTGGGACGAGTCGTTCGCTCTCAACTTCACCGCGATTCGCAAGCTCACCCAGGCGCTCCTGCCCGGCATGATCGAGCGGCGCTGGGGCCGCATCATCAGCATCACCGGAACATCGGAGCCGGCAGGCACCAACGCGGCGGGACCGGCGAAGGCCGCCGTGCACGCCTGGGCGAAGGGGCTCTCGCGCGACGTGGGTCGTCACGGCATCACCGTGAACTGCCTCGCTCCCGGCCGCATCCACAGTGAGCAAATCGATCAGCGCTTGCACCCGACGCCCGAGAGCCAGGAGCAGTTCGCCCGCCAGATCCCGCTGGGGTATTTCGGTGATCCTAGTGACATGGCGTATCTGGTAGCGTTCCTCTGCTCGCCCAAGGCGCGCTACATCACGGGCGAGCGCATCCACGTGGACGGCGGACTCCGCCGTGCGTACTGAAGCGTGGACCTCTCGACAACCATCCATCTGCTGGGCGAGGTCCTGGGTGACATCATCCGGACCCAGGAGTCGCCGGCGCTCTTCGAGACCGAGGAGCGGATTCGCGCGCTGGCCAAGGCACGGCGGCTCGACGACAAGAGCGCCGGCGAGCGTCTGACTGCCGAGGTCGCTGCGCTCTCGGACGACGCCGCGCGAGCCATGGCGTCCGCCTTCGCCGTCTACTTCGATCTCGTGAACCTCGCCGAAGAGGTGCATCGCATTCAGGCGCTCCGGGAGCGCGAGCGGAGCTTCCATCCGGCGCCGATCGCGGAATCGGTCCGCGAGACGATCGGACGGCTGGCCGCGCGCGGGACCACGCCGGAGCAGATGGCGGCGCTCCTTGGGGCGCTGAGGGTCGAGCTGGTGCTGACGGCGCACCCGACGGAAGCTAAGCGGCGCACCGTGCTCTCCAATCTGCAGCGGATCGCGGATGCGCTGCGCGCGCTCGCCGATCCCGGCCTGCTGCCTCGCGAGAGGGAGACGGTGGCGACCTCGCTGCGCGCGGAGGTCACGACGCTCTGGCTCACGGACCGGGCACGCACCGCGCGGCCGGCCGTCACGGACGAGGTCCGCACCGGACTCTACTTCGTGGACGCGGTTTTCTGGGATGCGCTGCCGCGCCTCGTGGACGATCTCGACGCCGCGCTGCGCGAGCACTTCCCCTCGCTGCGCGCGCGGCCCGGCTGGCTCACGCTGGCGTCGTGGATCGGGGGCGACCGCGACGGCAACCCGGCCGTCACCGCCGCCGTGACCGCCGAGACGCTGCGCCTGCATCGAGGCCTCGCCGTGGAGCGGCATCGCCGGTCGCTGCAAGAGCTGGCGCGCCGATTGAGTGTCAGCGCACGGCGATATCCCCCGTCGCCCTCGCTGCAGGCGTGGTTACAGGCCCGGCGGCCGCTGCCCTCCCGCCTGGCCTACCTGGAGCAGCGCTACGCGCAGGAGCCCTACCGTCTCGCGGCCTCGGTGCTGGCCGCCGATCTCGACGCGGCCTCGCGCGAGGACATGACGGCGAGGCTCATGGAGGACACGCCGCACCGCGCCCGGCTCACGGTGGACGAGGTCAGCCACGTGCTCGAGCTCGTGGCGGCCGCGCTCCCCGAGACGCTCGCCGCCGAGCGCCTGCATACCACACGGCAACAGCTCGAGACGTTCGGACTGCACGCGGCCCGCCTCGACGTGCGCGAAGACTCCGGCCGCCTCGCCGCCGCCGTGGGGCGTGCGCTGGACAGCCTCGGCGTGACGCCCGACTTCGAGCGTCGCGACCCCGCCGAGCGAACGGCGATCCTGGTTCGCCTGCTCGCCGATGACCCTCCCCCACCGGCCACGCTGAGCAGCGTGATCGACAGCCTCGACGAGCGGAGCGCCGAGACGTGGCGGCTCTTCCGTCTCCTCGCCCGTGCCGGCCACGTCTATGGCCCCGCGACGCTGGGACCGGTGGTCGTCTCGATGACTCGCGGCGCCGCTGATGTTCTCGCGGTGCTCCTCCTGGCGAAGTGGGTGGGCGGCGTGCCCGGCCTCATGGTCGTTCCGCTCTTCGAGACGCTGGCGGATCTCGACGCAGCACCGGGCATCATGACGGAGCTGTTCTCGGTCTCTGCGTATGCGGCCAACGTGCACGCCTGCGACGGCGAGCAGATGGTGATGATCGGCTACTCCGACAGCAACAAGGACTGCGGATACCTGGCGGCGAACTGGGCGCTCTATCGCGCCCAGGAATCGATCGCCCAGGTCTGCGACGCGCACGGCGTCGCCCTCACGCTCTTCCACGGGCGCGGCGGCAGCGTGGCCCGCGGAGGCGGGCCGGCCGGGCGCGCCATTCGCGCACAGCCTCCCGGCACCGTGCGCGGCCGCTTCCGCGTCACCGAGCAGGGCGAGACCATCGCCTCCCGCTACGCCGATCACGACCTCGCGCACCGCCACCTGGAACAGATCGTGAGCGCGGTGCTCCTGGCCTCCGCCGAAACATCCGCCGGCGTCCCCGCCGACTGGCGCACGGCCATGACGGCCATGGCCGGCGCCGCGCGCGACGCCTTTCTGGGCCTGGTCGAGCGCACTCCCGGCTTCCTCGACTACTGGCGCGCGGCCACGCCGATCGAGGAGATCACCCGGCTCCGGCTCGGCTCCCGGCCCGCGGCGCGCCGCGGTGGGACGCTCACGCGCGCGGACGTGCGCGCCATTCCGTGGGTGTTCTCCTGGATGCAGAGCCGGTTCAACCTGCCGGGGTGGTACGGGCTCGGCAGCGGATTGCGCGTCGCCGAGCCCGCGCGCCTGTGCGCGATGTACGCCGGCTGGCCGTTCTTCCGGGCTCTCCTCGACAACGCGGAGATGTCACTGCTCAAGGCCGACCTCGGCATCGCCGCGCTCTACTCCGACCTCGTCCCGGACCGGCGTCTGGCTGCAGCCATTTTCTCTGCTGTGGAGGACGAATACGGGCGGACACGTGAGGCGATACTTCAGACGACCGGCCACGCCGAGCTGATGGACGGCGACCCCGTCATCCAGCGCTCCGTGCAGCTCCGAAACCCCTACGTCGATCCCCTGAATTACGTCCAGGTCGACATGCTGCGCCGGCTCCGTGCCCTCTCCGATTCCGACGGCCCGGAGGCCGAGCGCTGTCGCGAGGTGATCGTCCTCACCGTCAACGGCATCGCCGCCGGGCTGCGGAACACGGGCTGAAGGTTCCCTAGCCGCAGGCGAGGGCGTACACGTCCTGCACGCCCTGCGGTAACCGGTCCTCGCGCCAGGTGTTGCCGCTGTCTTCGGTGCCGAAGACCTGGCCGGTGCGGCTCGCGCAGTAGACGCGGGCGGCGTCGGAGGGGTGGAGGGCCACGGCCATCATCGTGGTCTCGGCTTTCACGCCGTGGTCGAAGCGCGCCCACGTCTCACCGAGGTCGTCGCTGCGGTAGAGGGAGCCGTCCTGGCTGCGCGCGGCGGGACTGAGGCACGCGTAGAGGACGCGAGGATC
>JBKKCN010000743.1:0-3878 GCA_046712525.1 Candidatus Rokuibacteriota bacterium | reverse complement strand
ACTCAGCGCGACACCCACTCGAATCCGCGTAGACCCGAAAAAAAGGGTCGGCGGCCATGGCGAGCGAAGTAACTAATACACACCCAGATGCCGGCGCTGTCTGTCAGGTAGTCGATGTAGCGACGGGCATTGCCAGCGAGAATGACGGCGTACGGCGCCGCTTCGAAGACCGCGCGAAAGAACGCAGCCGAAGGCGGGCGATCGCGCGGTGCACGGGCCATCGGATTTCATCCCTTATCCCTCGTATCAGATTGACCGCGCTACCAAGTCATGCAAGATCGGGGCCCGGAGTGGGGCACTATCATGGGCCCGGTGCTGTAGAATGGCCGGGTTGTGAAAGCGCTCAGGGTCTTCGTCATACGGCATGGGGAAACGGACTTCTCGCGCGAGCGGCGGTTTGCGGGCGCGCGGGATGTGCCCCTGAGCGCCCGGGGGCGGCTGCAGTCCGAAGCAGTGGCGGCGGCCCTGGCCGGGGAGCCGCTGGCCGCCGTGTACTCCAGCCCGCTCGAGCGTGCGCGCGCCTCCGCCGAGCTCATCGCAAAGCCGCACGGCCTGGAGCCGCGCATCGCGACCGCCTTCAGGGAGATGGCCTTCGGACAGTGGGAGGGCCTGATCCGCGATGAGCTGGCCGCGCGCTTCGCCGCCGATGCCCCCGTATGGCGCGACACCCCCCACCTCGCGGCGCCGCCGGGCGGCGAGCGGCTCACGGACGTGGCGGCGCGCGTGGGGGAGGGCATCACCCGGCTGCGCGAGAGCCACCCGGGCGCCACCGTGGCGCTGGTGACGCACGCCATCGTCACGCGGCTCATCGTGCTTCAGGCCCTCGGCCTGGGCCCCGAGCGTCTCTGGTCCGTGGACGCCTCGCCGGCCGGCATCACGGAGATCGAGTACCAGGGCGAGTGGGTGACGATGCACCGCATGAACACGCTCGCGCACCTGGACGGCACGCCATGAAGCCGGTGCACACGCAGCTGCCCAAGGGCGCGCGCATCTACCTGCCCGACGAGGCGGCGCGCAAGCGGCACGTCGAAGGCCGGCTCATGGACATCTTCCGGCGCTGGGGCTATCGCGAGATCGTCACGCCCACCTTCGAGTTCTCCGACGTGCTCGCGATGGGGACGGACGTCGCCGTGCAGGAGACCATGTTCAAGTTCGTCGACCGCGAGACGGGCCGCATGCTCGCCCTGCGCGCCGACATCACGCCGCAGATCGCGCGCGTGGTGGCCACGCGCCTGCGCGACGAGCCCAAGCCCACGCGCCTGGCGTACGTGACGAACGTCTTCCGCTACGACGAGCCGCAGGTGTCGCACTACCGCGAGTTCTATCAGGCGGGCGTGGAGCTCATCGGCCTCGAGAAGCCGGAAGCGGAAGTCGAGATCATCGCGATGGCCATCGAGGGGCTGCGCGCCCTCGGCCTCGAGGGATTTCAGATCGATCTCGGCCATCCCGATTTCTTCCGCGGCCTGCTGGAAGAGGTGAAGACCGACGCCGCGCACCAGCGCGAGCTGCGCCAGGCGCTGGGGCGCAAGGACACCTCCACCCTCGAGCGCCTGGTGGCCGAGCTGGCGCCTGCCCGCCACGTGGGGGAGGCGCTCATGGCCCTGCCCTCGCTCGTGGGCCACCAGTCGGTGCTGGAGCGGGCGGCCGTCCACGCGCGAAACGAGCGCTCGGTGCGGGCCCTCGCCAACCTCGCGGAGGTGTACCGGCTGCTGAAGATCTACGGGCTCGCCGACACCGTGCTGCTGGATCTGGGCGAGGTGCGGGGCTTCGACTATTACTCCGGCCTCTACTTCGAGGCGTACGTGTCCGGCTTCGGCGCCTCCGTGGCCGGCGGCGGCCGCTACGATCACATGCTGGCGCGCTTCGGCTACGATTGTCCGGCGGTCGGCTTCGCCTTCGACATCGCGCGCGCCCTGTCCGTGATGGAGGCGCAGTCGGTGCCGGTGGACCTGCCCGGTCCGGACTTCTTCATCATCGACTTCACCGCGGAGAAGACGGCGGCGCTGTCGCTGGCGCGCCGCCTGCGGGACCTCGGCGCCTCCGTGGCGCGCGACATCATCAGCCGCGGGCTCGAGGAGTCGATCGCGTACGCGCGCGCCCAGCGCGTGCGGCACGTGCTGGTGGTGGGCAGTCCCCGCACGGGCGCGGGCGAGGTGCTGGCGCTGGAGCTGAGTACCGGCAGCGAGCGCACGGCGGCGGTGAGCGAGGTGCTCGCCCGCCCCGAGCGGTATTTCGGAGACGTGGGAGGAGCACGGCATGCCTAACATCGTGGTCGTCGGTGCACAGTGGGGAGACGAGGGCAAAGGCAAGGTGGTGGACGTCATCACTCCCCACGTGAACGTGGTCGTGCGCTACCAGGGCGGCAACAACGCGGGGCACACCGTGGTGGTGGGCCGCGAGAAATACGTGCTGCACTCCATCCCCTCCGGCATCCTGCACCGCGGCTGCCGCTGCGTGATCGGCTGCGGCGTCGTCCTCGACCCCGCCTCCGTCATCGAGGAGATGGAATCGCTCGTGCAGCGGGGCGTCACGCTCGACGGCAATCTTTTCATCTCCAAGAACGCGCACTTGATCATGCCGTACCACCCGGCGCTCGACCGCGCCTCCGAGGCCAAGCTGGGCGCGCGTCGCATCGGCACCACGGGCAAGGGCGTGGGCCCCGCCTACGTGGACAAGGCGGCGCGCGTGGGCATCCGCATGGTGGACCTGCTCGACGAGCGCCTCTTCCGCGAGAAGCTCGAGGTCAACGTGGCCCAGAAGAACCGCCTGCTGCGCGAGATCTACGACGCGGAGACGTTCTCCGTGGAGCAGATCCTCGGCCCCTACCTACGCTACGCGGGCTGGCTGGCGCCCTACATCACCGACACCCCGCTCCTGCTGTCAAAGTGGATCGACGCCGGGTACAGCATCCTCTTCGAGGGAGCGCAGGGCACCATGCTCGACGTCGATCACGGTACGTACCCGTACATCACGTCGTCGTCCACGACCTCGGGCGGGGCCGCCACCGGGACCGGTGTGCCGCCCACGAAGATTCACGGCGTGCTCGGCGTCGCGAAGGCCTACACGACCCGTGTGGGCGGGGGGCCGTTCCCCACGGAGATGAAGGGGGAGATCGCGGAGAAGATCCGGACCCGCGGCAACGAGTATGGCGCCACCACCGGCCGTGCGCGGCGGTGCGGCTGGTTCGACGGCGTCGTGCTCAAGTATGCCGTGCGCATCAACGGCATCGACACCGTGGCGCTCACCAAGCTCGACGTCCTCGACGACTGCGAGACGGTGAAGATCTGCACGGGCTACCGCTATCGCGGCGACATCATCACCGACTTCCCGGAAGAGGAGACGGCGATGGCCGAGCTGGAGCCCGTCTACGAAGAGGTGACGGGCTGGATGACGTCCACCGTGGGCGCCAAGAACGAGTCAGACCTGCCCGCCAAGGCGCGGCGCTACCTGGAGCGGGTGGAAGAGCTGACGGGGGTGCCCTTCTGCCTGATCTCCACAGGGCCGCAGCGCGACGAGACGATCCTCTGCGAAGACTCGCCGCTGTTGCGCTGGTTCCCCTCCGTGCGCTCGAGCATCATGTAGTACATGGGGGGCCTCGAAGGGCCCCCCAATCCCCCCTTTACGCTCGGCAGCGCCCCGGCGAAGCCGTGGCGCTCCTCGACGACGCTCGGCAGCGATTGATTTGGATGGGGGCCTCGACGGCCCCCCAAGCCCCCGACGCTCGTCAGCGCGATCGATTTATATGGGGGCCTCGCCCCCAATCCCCATTACGCTCGGGAGCGCCCCCGCGAACCCGTGGCGCACCTCGGATTTTGTGGCGGTGTTATTTTTTTTTGTGGTAGTGAGGGGGGGGGAGGCTAGCGTGGAGGCGGGGAGCA
>JBKKCN010000742.1:0-4795 GCA_046712525.1 Candidatus Rokuibacteriota bacterium | reverse complement strand
ACGATGTTGAAGAGCGTGCTCTTGCCGCAGCCGCTGGGCCCGACGATGGTGACGAACTCGCCGTCGGCGACGCCGAGGTCGACCGGCTGCAGGACAGGGATCTGCTCGCCGTCGACCTCGAACGTCTTCGCGACCTGGTGCAGCGTGAGCTTGTCCGCCACCCCGCTCAGCGCACCACTTTCAGGCTCGCCGGCACCTCGCTCCAGAAACGCGCGTTCGTCGCCTCGCTGAGGGGAATCGCCTTCGTGAGCTGCTTGTTCTCGAGTAGGAAGTTCATCGTGAACTCGGCCGTCTTGGGATCGAGGTAGCCCAGTCCCTGCTCCTTGCTCGGGCCCCACGTCATGAGCTTGGCCACCTCGCGCAGCATGATCGTCTGGTGCTCCTTCTTCAGATTCGGACTCTGCTTGAGCGTGATGTCGACGGCCTCCGGCTGGTTTTCGATGGCGTACTTCCAGCCGCGCAGGCTCGCGCGCAGGAAGCGCTGCACCACCTGGGGACGCTCCTTGATCGTCTTCTCCGTGGTCACGATGGTGTCGCGCGGAATGACGATGCCGTAGTCCGCCGGGTCGAAGAGCACGAGGTCCTTCACGCCGTCGGTGATGAGCGACTGCAGCTCGTTGAACACCGTCACGCACGCCACGTCCACCTCGCCACGCACGAAGGGCGCCATCGTGACCGGCTGGGGCACCTCGGTGATCTTCGACGGATCGACCCCCGCGTTCTTCAGCATCGCCCGCACGATGTACTGCGTGCCCGTGTACCACATGCTCACCTTCTTGCCCGCGAAGTGCTCGAGCTTGGTGATGCCGCTCTCCTTCTTTGTGACCAGCAGCACCGGCGTCTTGGGGAAGACGGCGGCGATCGCCACCAGCGGCAGCCCCTTGTCGCGCCCGGCGAGCGTCGTCTCCATGCCGCCGCCCTGCGCGAAGTCGTCGGTGCCCGCCGCCACCAGGTTCTCGGCCACGAGCTGCGGCCCTCCCGGGTTGATGGTGACGTCGAGCCCTTCCTCCTTGTAGAACCCCTTCTCCTTCGCGACGTAATAGCCCGCGAACTGCGCCTGGTGCAGCCACTTCAGACGGATCGAGACCTTCTCCTGCGCCTCGGCGACGCCCGAAATCAGCACCGCCGCCACCACCATCAGCCAGATCCCTCGTTTGATGCTCATGCAGCCCCCCTTGTTCTCCGACGCGTACGCCGGGATGTGCCACTCACGGAGACATGCCACCACACCAGTCGCCGCTCGAGCGCGGAGACGAGCGCGAAGAAAACGACGCCGGCCACACTGGCCGCCGCCACCGCCGCCCACAGGCGGGAAAAGTCCATGCTCGCCGTCGTCTCGAAGATCACCCAGCCGATGCCGCGGTAGGCGCCGAGCATCTCCGCCACGATGGCGATGATGACGCTGCGGATGCTGCCGAGGCGCAACGCGGTCAAGACATACGGCAACGAGGCGGGAAAGCGGAGCATCCAGAACACCCGCCACTCCCGCGCGCCGAAGCTGCGCAGCACGTTGACGGCCTGCGCGTCGACCTGCCGCAGGCCCTGCAGCTCGTTCTGCAGCATGATGAACGCCGTGATGAACGCCACCAGCACGATCTTGGATGCGACACCCACGCCGAACCACAGCACGACCACGGGCGCGAAGGCGACGGCGGGCACGCTGTTGGACGCCACCATCGGCAGCATGGCGAGGCGGCCGAGCAGCGGCCGATAGAAGAAGAGCACCGCCAGCACAAAGCCACAGAAGTTGCCGATCACGTAGCCGGCGACGGCCTCTGCCAGCGTGGTCGCCACGCCGCCGGCCAGCACCGCCCAGTCGGTCATCATCTTCTGGGCGATCGCGCTCGGCAGCGGCAACACGTAGCCCGGCACCTCCAGCAGACGCAGCGTGATCTCCCAGACGGCGATGACGCCGACCGGGATAGCCACGGGCAGAAGTGCGGGCCGGGCGCGACGTGTCACGCGAGCGCCGGCAGCACGCGCTCTCCGATGAGCTGGATCGATCTGAGGATCTGCCAGTGCTGCATGCCCGGCCAGTTGAGGACGCACACGAAGTGGTTGATACCCACCTCGCGATGGTACCGCTTGAACTCGGCCACGCAGTGTTCGGGATCGCCGACGATCACGCGGTCCTTGCGGAGATCGTCGAAGCCGAGGCTGCCGAAGTCGGCCGAGCCCTTGGGCAGCTCGCGGTCCTGGCCCCACCGGGCGTACATCTTCAGCTTGCCCTCGAGGAACGGCTTGCCCTCGGAGAGCGCGGTGCCCATGTCGGGGGCGACGAAGACTTCCTTGTGGCAGGCCATCTCCTGCGGCAGCGGGCGCCCCAGTTCCTGGCGCGTGCGGCGGAAGAGCTCGGCCTGCCCGCGCAGGGTGGCGATGGTCGCCTGAGGGTTCAGGAAGAGCACGTCGCCGAGCCGCGCCGCGCGGCGGATGCCGGCGTCGGCCTGCGCAGCGATCCAGATGGGCGGATGCGGACGCTGGATCGGACGCGTGCGCACCTGCACCTTCGGGATGCGGAAAAAGCGGCCCTCGTGCTGCACCTCGTCCTCCGTCCACAGCCGCTTGACGACCTCCAGCGACTCGTCGAAGCGCGCGCCGCGCTCCGTCTTCTTGACGCCGAAGGCCTCGAACTCCACGTCGCGGTACCCGACGCCGAGGCCGAAGATCACGCGGCCGTCGCTGACCACGTCGAGCGTGGCGATCTCCTCGGCCACGTACACGGGGTTGAACAACGGCAGCAGCATGATCCCGGGCAGCAGCCGCATGTCGCCGCTGTCCGCCGCCAGCCGCGCCAGCACGGGCACCGGCTGCAGCTTCTGGTACTCGGTGAGAAAGTGCTGGCCCACGCAGACGGACGAAAAACCGTAGTCGCGCGCCATCCGCACCTGCTCGCCGGCCTCGCGAAACCGCCTCGCGATGTTTTCGTCCGCGCCGTAGTTCGTGTTCAGGAAGATCCCGATCTTGATCATCGTCTCTCCATGGGAGTCCGTCGCAGGAACCGTCCGTATCCGGGCGCCTGGCAGAGGCGGCCGTCCTTCACCAGGGGACGGCCGCGCAGGAACGACATCGTGATGCGGCCCTTCATGGGCCACCCCTCGAAACAGGTATAGCCCGCCCGTGAGTGCAGCTCTCGCGCGGTGAGCGTCCATTCGGTGTCGGGATCGATCACGACGAGGTCGGCATCGCTGCCCGGCGCAATCACGCCCTTTCGCGGATAGAGGCCGAAGAGCCGCGCCGCGTTCTCGCTCGCCGCGGCGGCGACCTGGGGCCGCGTCAGCCGGCCCGTCCGCACGCTTTCGCTGACGACGAGCGGCAGCAGGGTCTCGATGCCCGGCATGCCGAAGCCGGCGGCGAAGATATCGCGCTCGCCCACGGCCTTGTCCGCGAGCGTGAACGGCGCGTGGTCGCTGCCGAGCGTCTGCACCCCGCCATCCGCGAGGCCCTTCCACAGTGCCTCCCGATCGCGATCCCACCGCAACGGCGGCGCGATCTTCGCCCGGCCCTTCTGGCGGCTCATCTCCGCGTCGGTGAGCAGCAGGTACTGCGGACATGTCTCCGCGTAGACCGCCTGGCCCCGCGCCCGCGCGCGCGCGATGTGGTCGAGGCCCTCGGCCGTGCTGAGGTGCACGATATAGAGGGGGCAGCGCGCGAGATTCGCAAGCTCAATGGCCCGCCCCACCGCCTCGCCTTCGGCCATGTGGGGCCGCGAGGCCAGGTAGTGTTCAGGGCCCGTCTTGCCTTCGCGTGCGAGCTTGTCTTCGAGGTAGTCGATCACGTGCCCGTTCTCCGCGTGGACGAGGGCCATGCCGCCGCCGGCCGCGGTGAGCTCCATGACACGCAGGATCTGGTCGTCGGTGAAGAGCATCCCGCGCTTCTTGTAGGCCTGAAACATCTTGATGGACGGCACGCCGAACGCGATGGCGTCGGGAACCTGCTCGATCAGGCTCGCCTCCGGCCGCAGACGGCAGTGCATCGCGAAATCCACCACGGAGCGCCGCTCCCCTTCGGCGGCGAAGTACTCGAGACCCTCGACGACGCTCATCCCCTCCTTGCCGCCGATGAAGGGCATCATGGTGGTGACGCCCCCGTAGGCGGCGGCGACGGACGCCGTCTCGAAGTCGTCCACCATCGGGTTGAAGACATTGAAGTGCACGTGCGCGTCGATCGCCCCCGGCAGGACGTAGGCGCCGGCCACGTCGATGACCTCACGCCCGCCCTGCGCCCGCGACGGCGCCGCCACCGCGACGATGGTCCCGCCCTTCACGGCGATGTCCGCCTCCACCACGCGGCCCGCGCTCACCACTCGCCCGTGGCGGATGACGAGATCGGGAATGGCGTCGTCGGAGCGTCCGGCGAGCGGGGTCATGGCTGCGTCGACGTCAGGCCTGGACGACGCGCGCGTAGCTATCCGGCCGGCGGTCGCGGAAGAACGGCCACGCGCGGCGAATCGCCTCCAGCTGGTCCATGCTGAGGTCGGCCACCAGCGCTTCGTCCTTGTCGCCGGCCTGCGCGACCGTCTCGCCGATGGGGTCGAGGAACACACTGGCGCCGTAGTACTCGCTCTCCAGCTCCTGGCCCACGCGATTCACGCCACCCACGAAGTAGCCATTGGCGATCGCGTGACCCCGCAGCTCGGCCTCCCACACCTGCCGCGAGTACCCGCGCTTGGTGGTCGCGGTGGGGACGAAGACGACCTGGGCCCCGTTCAACCCGAGCGCGCGGGCGGCCTCGGGGAAGTGGCGGTAATAGCAGATCATGATGCCGATGCGCCCGAAGGGGCTGTCGAACACCGGGT
>JBKKCN010000741.1:0-5299 GCA_046712525.1 Candidatus Rokuibacteriota bacterium | reverse complement strand
GGCGAGCCGTCCACCGTCGGCGGTCGTCAGCGCGAACGCGGGTGCCGCCCCGATCGTGGGCAGCCGCGCGTCACGGCCCGGCGGGTGCGCGAGGGCCGGCATCGCCACCAAGAGGACGACGACGACGGCGAGTCTCGCGACCGCCCGCGACACGAAGCGTGTCAGCCCTTCAGCTCCTTTTTCAGCTCGTTCAGGAATCGCCAGTCGGTGCCCGTGGCGATGATCTTCTGCGGGGTCGATCGGATCATGCCCACCTCTCGCAAACGCAACGCAAAGAAGCGCACCGTGTCCTCGGGGTCGTACGCGCGCCAGCGATCGTATGGGATCTCCTTGAGCACCTGCCGCACCAGGTCGTAGCGCGGCGTGCGGCCGCTGTCGACGAGATAGCGCGAGGCGCGGTCCGGCTCCGAGGCGCAGACGTCGGTGCCCTTCAGGATGGCACGCAGGGCGCGTTTGGTGGCCACGGGATACTTCTGCACGAAGTCGCGGTTCGCCGCCACCACACAGCAGAAGTATTGCGACCATGGACGGTCCACGTTGCTGTTGACGACCACGTGTCCGATCTTCCGCGCACGCAGCTCCTGGGGATCGGGGGGGAACCCCATGAAGGCGTCGATCTTTCCCTGCTCGAGGAGGGCGATCGACTGCTCGGTGGAGTGCGTCACCCAGTGGACGTCCTTTCGCGGGTCCAGACCGACGTAGGCGAGCATGCTCGCGAGAAAGACGTGCTCCGGCCCTTCGAGGCCCCGAATGCCGACGGTCTTCCCCTTGAGATCGCTCAGGGTGCGCACGCGCTCGGTCGCGAACAGCTCGTAGCAGCCGGGGTGCACGCCGGCCAGGATGGTGATGGGAGCGCCGGCGTCGAGACGCAGGATCAGCGGACCGGAGAAGTGCATGTTGATGTTCGCCTCGCCGGACGCGAGGGCGTCGGCGATGGCGCGTGGTGCGTCCTTCTTGATGTACCGCACGTCGGTGAAGCCCTCACCGCGCAGGAGCTCCTCCGCGACATACTGCGGCGCCTGGCACATGCTCGCCGTCTGCAGGAGGGTCAGGCGGGTCGTCTCCGGCGGCGCCTCCGCGTCGGCCGTCCTGGGCCTCCCCGCCAGCGCCGCCGCCGCGGCGGCCACCCCCACACCCCGTAGCAGCTCGCGTCGTCTCATCCCTTGAGCTCCTTCTTCAGCTCGTTCAGGAACCGCCAGTCGGTGCCTTGGGCGATGAGGCGCTGCGGCGTCGACTTGATCATCCCGGCCTCGCGGAGACGGAGGGCATAGAAGCGGATCGAGTCCTCCGGATCGTAGACGCGCCACTTGTCGTACGGAACCTCCTTCATGGTCTGGAGCGCATAGTCGTAGCGCGGTGTGAAGCCGCCGTCGACGAGGGCACGAGCGGCCCGCTCAGGTTCGAGGGCACAGAGGTCGGCCCCTTTCAAGATCGCCCGCAGCGCCCGCTTGGTCGCGATCGGATGTTTGCGGACGAACTCCCGGTGACCCGTGGCCATGCAGCAAAAGTACTGTGACCACGGCCGGTCGACCGCGCTGTTGACGACGACGTGTCCGACCTTCAGGGCGCGCAGCTCCTGAGGGTCCGGCGGGAAGCCGAGGTAGGCGTCAACCTTCCCCTCCGCGAGCAGCCGCTTACCCTCGGCGGCAGGATGCGTGACGAAGTTCACGTCCTTGCGCGGATCCAGCCCCACGTGGGCCACCATGCTGGAGAGGAAGACGTGCTGGGGCGACCCGAATTCGATGATCGCGACCGTCTTGCCCTTCAGATCCCGGATCACGCGAACCCGATCCGTCCCGAACAGTTCGAAACATCCAACGTGCACGCCGCCCAAGACCGTGACGGGTTCGCCGGCGTCCAGCTGGATGACCAGCGGCCCCACGAAGCCCATGGAGATATCGACCTCTCCTGATGCCAGAGCCTTGGATACACCCGCCCCGGTCATCTTCACGTACGTGATGTCGGTGAACCCCTCGGCCTTCAGGAGCTCCCTGACGATGAACTGAGGGGCCACGCAGATGCTCGGCTGCTGGGCGATCCTCAGCCTCGTCGTCTCCGGTGGCCGCTCCGCGGCAAACGTTGGTCGGGCGCCCAACACGCTTCCCGCGCCCGCGGCCGCGAGACCGTTCAGGAAGGCGCGCCGTCTGATCATCCCTTCAGCTCCTTCTTCAGCTCGTTCAGGAAGCGCCAGTCCGTGCCCTGCGCGATCACCTTCTTGGGATCAGTCTTGATCATGCCGATCTCATGGAGGCGCAGCGCCTTGAATCGCACGGTGTCGCCCGGATCGAACTCACGCCAGCCGCGGTACTGCACGTCTTTCATCGTCTGGAGCGCGTAGTCGTAGCTTTGGGTGAAGCGCCGGTCGACGAGAACGCGGGCGGCGCGTTCCGGCTCCGTCGCGCAGATGTCTGCGGCCTTCAGGATGGCCCGCATCGCGCGCTTCGTGGCCACGGGATACCGGCGCACGAACTCCCTGTTACCGGCGATCGCGCAGCAGAAGTATTGCGACCACGGCCGGTCGGTCGTGCTGGAGAACACGACGTGCCCGATCTTCTTCGCGCGCAGTTCCTGGACGTCTGGTGGGGTGGCCATCATGGCGTCAACCCGACCCTCGGCCAGGAGGCGCTTGGCCTCATCGAGCGGCTTGACGACCCACTCGATGTCCCGCTTGGGATCGAGACCGACGTAGGCGGCCAGCATGGAAGCGAGAACGTGATGCGAAGCGCCGACCTCGGGGACTGCGACCTTGCGGCCTCGCAGATCGCGGATTGTGCGCACGCGGTCCGTCCCGAACAACTCGTAGCAGCCAGCATGCACGCCGCCCAGGAGCACGATCGGATCGCCGGCGTCGATCTGCATGATGAAGTTGATGAAATACCCCATGGTCATGTCGGTCTCGTTCGAGGCGAGGGCCTTCAGCGTCCAAACGATACCTTCCTTCTTGATGTACTCCACCTCGGTAAACCCTTCGGCGCGGAATAGGTCCTCAGCGACGTACTGGGGCGCGATACAGAGGATGCCGATCTGCGAGAGCCGGATGCGCGTGGTCTCAGGAGGCGGTTCCGCGCTCGAAGGCCTCGCGCGAGCGCCAAGAACTGTGCCGGCAACGAGCGCGGAGGCTCGCCGCATGAAACGCCGTCGATCGATCATCCCTTCAGCTCCTTCTTGAGCTCGTTCAGAAAGCGCCAGTCCGTGCCCTGGCTGATGATCTTCTGCGGGCTCGACTTGATCATGCCGGCCTCGCGCAAGCGGAGCGAGTAGAACCGGACGCTGTCCTCGGGGTCGTACTCGCGCCAGCGGGCATAGGGGAGCTCGCGGAGGGTGGCCAGCGCGTAATCCTCCCGCGGGGTGAGCTTCTTCTGCACGAGGCTCTTGGCAATGCGCTCGGGCTCGAGCGCACAGACGTCCGTGGCCTTCAGGAAGGCGCGCAAGGCGCGCTTGGTGGCCACCGGGTTCTTTCGCACGAAGTCGCGGTTGGCCGCCACCATGCAGCAGAAGTACTGTGACCACGGCCGGTCGGTCGCGCTCTTCACCACCGAGTGGCCGATCTTCCGGGCGCGCAGCTCCTGGGGCTCGGGCGGGAACCCCATGTAGGCGTCCACCTTGCCTTCCCGGAGGAGCTCGACCGACTCCGGCCGTGGTTTGGTGATCCACTCGACGTCCTTGCGGGGATCGAGGCCCACGTGGGCGAGCATGCTGGAGAGGAAGATGTGCGGGCTCGATCCGAGGCCGACCACGGCGATCTTCTTGCCCTTCAAGTCCTTGAGTGAGCGCACGCGATCGGTTCCGAACAACTCGAAGCACCCTGGGTGAACCCCGGCGAGGACGGTGATCGACTGGCCGCCGTCGATCTGGACGATCGTGGGACCGATGAAACTGATCCCGATGTCGACCTGGCCGCCAGCCACCTCCTCCAGAGTGCCAATCGTCGCTTGTGCGCCGTGCTGGACGACCGAGAAGCCCTCGGCTCGCAGGAGATCTTCGGACACGAGCTGAGGGGCCGTGCAGATGGCGATGGAGCTACTCACCCGTATGGTGCCCGTCTCGGGGAACGGCTCGGAGGCCGCCGCGCGCGGCGTCAACGCCGCGAGACCTCCGGCAGCGGTGAGGCCGGTCAAGAACTCGCGCCGGGCGATTCTCATCCCTTCAACTCCTTCTTGAGCTCGTTCAGAAACCGCCAGTCGGTGCCGTCGGCGATGATCTTCTGCGGCGTGCCCTTGATCAACCCCGCCTCGCGCAGCCGCAGGGAGTAGAAGCGCACCATGTCCTCGGGATCGTACTGGCGCCAGTTACCGTACGGCACGTCCTTCAGCGCCTGGAGGGCGTAGTCGTAACGCTTCGTGAACCCGCGGTCGACCATGGAGCGTGCCACGCGCTCGGGCTCCTGGGCGCAGAGCTGATCGGCCTTGAAGATCGCTCGCAACACTCGCTTTGTCGCCGCCGGATGCTTGCGAACGAACTCCTTGTTGCCCACCACCATGCAGCAGAAATACTGCGACCAGGGACGATCGACGGCGGTCGTCACGGCCACGTGGCCGATCTTTCTCGCGCGGAGCTCCTGGGCGATCGGCGGAGTCGCAAGGATCGCGTCGATCTTGCCCGCGGCCAGAAGCTCGATGGATTCGGCGGTGGTGTGCTCGACCCACCGCACGTCCTTGCGGTGATCGAGGCCGACGTAGGCCAGCATGGCGACCAGGATCGAGGTGGCCGGGCTCGTGTACGACACGGCGACCGTCCTGTCCTTGAGATCACGAATCGTCTTGACGCGTGGCGTGGCGGCGACGAGCTCGATGCAGCCCGTGTGAACGCCGGCCAGGAACACGACCGATCGTCCCTTGTCGATCTCCCCGATGAACGGGACGCCGTACCACTGGGTGAAATCGATCGCGCCCGACGCGAGGCGATCGTAGAGGGCGAGGACCCCCTCCGGGAAGTCCAGATACTGCACGTCCGTGAAGCCTTCCGCCCGGAGCAGGTCCTCCGCGATGTACTGCGGCGCGAGGCAGATTCCGGGGAACTTGAAGAGGCGAACTCGCGTCGTCTCAGGGGGCGCCTCCGCGGCTCGCGCGCGGGATGGGGTCAACACGGCGCCGGTCCCTGCCACCATGGCGCCCTTGAGGAAGGCCCGTCGCTTGATCATCGCTTCCGCCCCCTTCCTCGGCTCGTTCCTGCGAAGTACCCCTCGGCCTTCAGAAGTTCCGTGATCGTCTATGGAGTGCCACGAGCATACAGGAGAAGCAGTGACTGGATGTCCCTCAGCCTTCCACGACCACGGCGTGACGCTCGACGTCGGCGGGCG
>JBKKCN010000740.1:0-10683 GCA_046712525.1 Candidatus Rokuibacteriota bacterium | reverse complement strand
TCCCACTTCACGGCCGTCTGGAAGTAGGCGCCTCCGCGTCCCTGCAGCCCCGCCGCCCGCAGCTCCTCGATGATGTGCTGGGGACGGTTCTCCTCGAGCATTTTCGCCAGCGCCGCGTACGCCTCATACCGGAGGGCGTCGGCGATGTCGGTGGGATCCACGACGCCACAGCGCTCGAGCAGCACGCGCTGCTGGCGGGCGAGTATCGCCGGCTCCAGCTCGCCGGGAAGCGTGGTCAACTGGCCGGCGAGCGCGTCCAAAAGGCGCGGGACGGAGTGGACCGTGACACCGGCCACCGTGCGCCGTCGGCCCTCGCTTACGATGTCGATGGCGGGCGCGGCCCAGCACAGACCGCTGCAGCCGCCCTCGACGACCGCGAGCGGCAGCCCGCGGCGGTGCACCTCATCGACGAGCGCCGCGTAGACGACAACGGCGCCGACGGCGCGCCCGCACGTGCCGAGGTTGACCACCAGTCGCGCCTGCGATCCTCCGCGCACCGCGTCGCGTCGTAGCGACTCATACACAGTCATCGGCGATGCTCCCGCGTCCGCGCGCATGGACAACGCCGGTGCTGCGGGCGCGGGATGCTTACTACCGCGTGTGCCGTACAGCAGTTCGGGCAGATCGGCGGCCTGCACGCGGCCAACCTGTACGCCGTCCACCTCGACCACCGGCGCCACCGCGCAGTCGAACGCGCAATCCATCTCCTCGAGCGTGACCGTCCCATCACCTGAGGTGTCGCCGGCGCGGATGCCCAAACGCGTCTCGCACGCCGACAGCAGCGTGGCGCCGCCCGTCAGCCGGCAGCTCACGCCCGTGCACACGCGCACGAGCCGCCCCCCCGGCTTGGTGAGCCGGACTTCCGGGTAGTGCGTGGCGACACCGTACACCTCGCTGAGGGGTACGCGCAGATGCGCGGCGATCGCCGCCAGCGCCTCCGGCGACACCCAGCCCGCCTCGTGCTGAGCCGCATGCAGCGCCGGCAACAACCAGGTGCGCTCGCGAGGAAAGGTCACGATCTCAGTATCTCGAAGATGCGCGCCGGCGTGAGCGGATAGAAGTTCACGGCGCCCGCGTCACAGCCGGCGCCCGCGAGCGCGTCGGCGACGGCGTTGGCGATGGCGGCGGGCGCGCCGATGGTGCCGCCCTCGGCCATCCCTTTCACGCCGCCCGGCGTGTGCGGCGACGGCGTCTCCAGGTGCGCGACGATCAGCGCGGGCGCGTGCTCGGCTCTCGGCATGGCGTAATCCATGAACGTGCCCGTGAGGAGCTGGCCCGTCTCGTCGTACACGAGCTCTTCCAGCAGCGCGCCGCCGATGCCCTGCACGAGGCCGCCGGAGATCTGGCCGTCCACGAGCATGGGGTTGATGACGGGTCCGCAGTCGTGCGCGATCCAGTAGCCGAGGACGGCGACGGCGCCCGTCTCGCGAGCCACCTCGACCGCCACCACGTGCACACCGTACGGATAGGTCCAGTTCGACGGCTGATAGGTGTAGCGGGCCTCGAGCCCCGGGTCCATGTCGGCGGGCAAGTTCTGGCCCTCGTGAGCGGTGCGCGCCACCATGGCCACTGTCAGCGCGCGGCCGGGCACGCCGCGTACACGGCAGTGGCCATCCACGACCTCGATGTCGTCCGCGCTCGCTTCCAGCAGATGGCCGGCCAGTCGTGTCAGCCTCGTGCGAACCGCGCGCGAGGCCTCCAGGACGGCGGCGCCGCCGACCACGGAGCCCCGGCTGTCGGCGGTGCCGTAGCAGCTATACGGGCACAGCTCGGTGTCGCCGAGCACGACGCGCACGCGCTCGAGCGGCAAGCCGAGCGCATCCGCGGCGATCTGCGCCAGCGAGGTGCGGATGCCCTGGCCGATCTCGATGATGCCGGTGAAGACCGTGGCGCCACCCGACGGATCCATCCGTACCACCGCGGTCTCGTATCCGCCCTGCCGGTTTCCCATCGCCGCCATCAGCTTCGATGGTCCCATCCCGGTGACCTCGACGTAGGCGCCGAGGCCGATGCCGATGAGCCGGCCCTTCGCGCGCTCACGCGCCTGCATCGCGCGCAGCCCCTTGTAGTCGGCCGTCTCCAGCGCGAGGTCGAGCGCCTTTGGATAGTTGCCGCTGTCGTAGAGGAGGTTCGCCGCGTTGCGGTAGGGAAACGCATCCGCCGGCACCAGGTTGCGGCGTCGGATCTCGGCAGGGTCGATCCCAAGCCGCGCAGCGGCCATGTCCATCAGGCGCTCGGTGACGAAGGCGGCCTGCTGCATGCCGAAGGCGCGGTAGGCACCGAAGGGAGTCTTGTTCGTCACCACGCCTTCGAGCCGGCCGCGGAAGTGGCGCACGGCGTACTGGTTCGGCAGCACGACGCCGCCGAGGAAGATAGGGCCGCCGCCCTTCGTGTGCAGGTGCGCGCCCACGTCGCCGCGCACGTGGACGTCGAGGCCCAGCAGCGTGCCGCGCTCGTCGAAGGCGGCGCGCGCGCCCACCCGCTGCTCGCGCGCGTGCACGGTGGCCACGAAGTGCTCGCTACGGCCCTCCACCCATTTCACGGGGCGGCCGAGGCGCATCGTGGCCACGCACGCGAGCACGTCTTCGGGATAGAAGTGCAGCTTCACGCCGAAGCCGCCGCCTACATCGGGAACGATCACGCGGATGCGGTCCTCCGGAAGGCCGAGCACGACGGCGAGCGCGGTGCGAAAACTGTGGGGCGCCTGGCTCGACAGCCACACCGTGAGCTCGCCGGTGGCGGCGTCGAAGGAGGCGCACACGGCGCGTCCTTCCATCGGCGCCGCCGTCTGCCGCGGCATCTTGAAGCTCGCCTCCACGACGGTGTGAGCGGAGGCGAACATCCGGTCCACTTCGCCGGAGCCGATCTCGCGGCCTACCACGATGTTGTCGGGCCAGTCCTCGTACAGACGCGGCGCACCCGGCGCCGTCGCCTGCACGACGTCGGTGATCGCGGTCAGCGGCTCGTACTCGACGTGCACGAGATCGAGCGCGTCCTGGGCGACGTAGCGGCTCTCCGCGATCACCGCCGCCACCGCGTGGCCGACGTAGAGCACCTTGTCGGCAGGCAGGACGGGGAAGCCGGACTGACGCTGGCCGGGCGGACTGGTGAGGACGGGCAGCGGTCCGATCTTTTCCAGATCGCCGGCGGTCAGCACCGCTACCACCCCGCCGAGCTCACGCGCAGCCTTCACTTCGATGGAGCGAATACGGGCGTGCGCGTGCGGACTTCTGAGCATGGCCATGTGAAGCAGGCCGGGGCGCGTGATGTCCGACACGTACATTCCATGGCCTTTGAGCAGGCGCGGATCCTCCTGCCGGCGGAGGGATCGACCAACGAACCCGGACTCGGATCGGGTCACGAGCGTGCCTCCGTGGCGGCGCGGGCGCTCACCACGCAGGCCCGGCCTCCAACGTGGCGCGCCACCACGATGCCTGGGGCCAGCCGATGAGCCGGATCGCAGGCAGCGTGACCCCCGCCTGCCGATACCGCTTCACCCAGGCGGCGAGCTCGGCGGCGTTGCCCACGCATCCGAGCGCCTGCGCGATATGCTCGCTCACCGCGCCCGTGCGGTCGAACTGGGCCACGTCCGCCGCGTAGCCGCTCGCCTCGAACATCGCGCGGTAATACGGCAGCCCGAGATACCGCACCAGCTCCTCGCGAAAGACGGCGCCGGCTTCGTCCCGCGCCTCGGTGAGCGCCACCGGCACCGAGGCCACGACGTCGAAGCCCGCCAGCGTCTTGCCCGCGCGCTGCCGGCCGCGCTGGAGCGCCGGCATGCCCACGCGCTCGATGTAGTCCGGCGGACACAGCCAGAAGACGACGCCGTCGGCGAGCTCGCCCGCCAGCTCCGTCATCTTCACCGCCAGCGCGCCGAGATAGATCGGCGGCGGCATGGGTGTGCCCGGCATCTGCAGCAGACCGCGGCCCTCGTAGCGCCGGCCCTCACGCTCGAAGGGACGGCCGTCGAAGAGGCCGCGCAACACGCCCACGTACTCACGCACCCTCGCCAGCGGCTGCCTCACCTCGATCCCGAACGCGGAGTCCATGAGGGGGCGATGGCTGATCCCGATGCCGAGCCGGAAGCGCCCGCCTGTCGCCTCGGACAGGGTGAGCGCCTCCTGCGCGAGCGCGACCGGATGGCGTGGATAGATGGGGATGATCCCGCTGCCGAGGCCGATCCGCGTCGTCGCTGCCCCGTACATTCCGAGCAGGTGCAGCGCATCGCGGCCCACTCCGTGCGGCACCCATACGCTGTCGTAGCCGAGCGCCTCCGCGCGGCGGACAACCTCGCGCGCCGTGTCGAGCGCGCCGAACGGTGTCAGGTAGAGCGCGAGGCGCACCCGTCAGCGCGCCGCCAGCTCGATCCTGGCCTTCACACGCTCGATGGCGGACAGGATCGGGATCTGCACGGGGCAGGTCGTCTCGCACGCGGCGCACGCTCGGCAGTGGTCCACCTGCGCATCCGTGAGATGGATCTGTGAGAGGTCGCGATGATCGCGCACGTCGAGCACGAAGCGGCCGAGCTGCACCAGCGTGGTGGGGCCCAGAAACGTCGAGTCCGTCTTACCCATCGCGGGGCAGCTCGAATAGCACACCAGGCACTCGATACAGTCGGAGAGCTGGTTGACGTCCTCCATGTCCGGCAGCGGCTCGGGAAATCCCGGGTACGGCGCATCGCGCTGGATGCGCGGCTGCACGCGCTGCAGCGCCTCCTCGTACGGGCTGCGGTCCACGACGAGGTCGCGCACGACGGGCAGGTTGTGCAGCGGCTCGATGGTCATCGTGCGCTCGGCGGGCTCCCAGCACGTGAGCTTGGCCTGGCCGTTGACGACCATCGCGCACATGCCGCAGCGGCGGGCGCCGCAGAACCACCGGTAGGCGACGTCCGCGCCGAGCCGCTCGTTGGCGAACTCCAGGGCGTCGAGGATCCGCATGCGGTCGCTGTACGGCACCTGCACCGTCTCGTACCGGGGCGCCGTGTCCGTGCTCGGATCCCACCGCTTGATGCGCAGGGTGAGGATGTCGCCGTCGCGAAGCTCGTCGCTCGTGCCGCTCATCGTCGGATCACCCTCTCAATAGTCCGTCTTGAAGAAGTCTTCGCTGTCGCCGGGCGGCGTCACGTACTTGAGGTGCACCGGCGCCGAGGTGATGTGCGGCTCGCCGCGCGCGCCCGCCCTCAAGATCGTGTGCCGCAGCCAGTTCTTGTGGTCGGTGATGGGATAGTCCTCGCGATAGAAGGGGCCGCGGCTCTCCTTGCGATGCAGCGACGACTCGATGGTGGCCTTGGTCACCGTCAGCATGTCGTCCACGTCGACGGCGTCCACCCACGCCTGGTTCCAGGTGCGCGTGGCCGACGCCAGCCGCATGCGCGGGTACACGTCGCGCCGGATGGCCTCGATGCGCTCCAGGCCCTGCCGCATGCCCTTGTCGCTCTTCACGTAGCCCATCTGCTCGGACATGACGGCGCGGATCTGGCGCTTGATCTCGACGGGCTGGGGGCCGTCGCCGGGCTCGGTGCGCAGGAAGCCGAAGATGCGCCCGGCCTCGGCGTCCACGTCGTGGTCGTGGAGCGCGGCGGGCTTCGTGCGGCGGATGTAGTCCGTGCTCCGCTGGGCGGCGAGCTTACCGTCGTAGCTGACGTAGACGAGATTGCCGAGCGTGTGGCCGCCCACGGCGCCCGCCACGAAGAGGCCGTCGACGTTCGTCTCCATCGTCTGCGGCTTCACGTTGATCCCGCCCTGCCGCATGTGCCAGGTCACCGCGCACTCGGCGCGGTCCTTGGCCACGTCGAGACCGAGCTTTTCGTAGAAGGCCTCTACGAGGTTGTATTTACGGATGGGCGCGGGGTCCATGTGGTCGTAGCCGGCGAAGTAGCCGCCGTCCCACCGCGCCAGCCCCTGCTGCACCTGCTGGGCGAGCTTGCGCAGCTGCAGGGTGTACGGCGCCGGGGAGCCCGGCGCGTCATGGAGGTCGAAGAACATGTCGCCCCGCGAGTTGTAGTGGCGCGCCACGCCCATCGTGCCCAGCAGCGGGTTGGGATAGGTCTGCACGCGCATCCACATGGGCGGGCTCGCAAAGTCGTTGACGTGCCACCACTGCATCTCGAGGTTGCGCATCTCCGCCCCCGCGCGCAGCGCCATGGCGAGGCCGTTGGCGCACTGATCGCGCGTGCCGGTGGCGCGCGTGGCGAGCTGGTCGGTGTGGCCGGTGGCGAGGATGACGGCCTTCGCCGAGATCGCGAAGAACTCGCCGGTGACGATGTTCAGGGCGCACACGCCCACCGCCCGCCCGTCGCGCACCACGATGGTGGTGGCCATCGTCTGCTCGAGCACGCGCATGCCGCTGCCGAGGATCTCCTTGCGGCGGATATCCATCACCAGACGGCCGCCGTCGCCGTAGCGGTTCGGCGTCATGATGCCGAGCGTGCCGAAGGGGCTCTTGGCGATGGTGCCGCTCTCGTCGCGGCGGATGTACAGGCCCTTGCGCTCGAACTCCGCGAAGAACTCCTCGCGCGCGTACTTCTGGACTTCGAGGATGTACTCCTCGTCGGCGAGGTAGTGGTTGTAGTAGCGGACAGCCGCCCCCAGCTCGGCGCGCTTGTCCGCCTGCGGCGCGCTCGGCATGACGAGAAAGGCGGCGAGCAGCGAGCCGCCACTGCGGCCCAGGAATCCCTTCACCAGCACCAGCGGCTCGAGCCCGAGCGCGCGCGCCGTCAACGCCGCGTTCGCGCCCGCCGCGCCCCCGCCGATGATGACGACATCCGCACTCACCCGCCTGATCATCCACTCACCCCGTCACCACCCGCATACGCTCGATCGTTCAGAATCCCGAACACCGTTCATCACCGCCGCCACACTATCGACGCGCGCCCACAGTGAGTCAAGAAGCCCACCACATCACGCACTGAAACATGCCCGTCACCGCAACCGCGTTCGGCGGGCGCGCGTCGTCGTTCGGAGTCCGGGACCCGTTTCCCACTCACCCGAGCCGCACCAAGCCCCGCCGGTGGAGCCCAGCCACACTCGACAGAGTCGGCCACCCATCCACGTGGTCCAGGACTCCGAACGACGGCGGGCGCCCGCCGAACGGCCGTTACGATCCGAGGAAGCGCTTCCACTGAGCGATGAGCTCTTCTTCGCGCTCCACCCACCAGTCCGCGTTCCGCAGCGCAACGTTCGGAAGATCGGGATTCACCAGCTCACCCTTCGTCTTGGCGTCGAGCAGCGTCCACGCCTTGCGGTTGGTGGGGCCCTGCGGGTAAAGCACGGGACGCTCCGCCTGGCGGTTGGCCTTCATGGCGAAGTCGATGAACTTCATCGCCGCCTCCTTGTTACGCGAGACCTTGGACACGGCGAAGAACGTCTGGTCGAGGATGGCCTGGTTGAACTCCACCGCGAGCGGCTTGCCCTCGCGCGCGAGCACGGCCACGCGCGCGCCCCAGCCGTACCCGAGATCGACCTCGCCGTCGGCGAAGAGCTGCACGAACTGCGCGCCCGTCTGCCACCAGATGGTGTGGGGCTTGATCTCGGCCAGCTTGTCGAACGCCTGGCGCGTGTCGATGGGATAGACCTTGTTCGCGGGCGCGCCCGCCGCCATCGCGGCCACTTCCATGTTGTCGCGCGGCGTCCAGCCCACCCCCGTGCGGCGGCCCGGGAAGCGCTTGAGGTCCCAGAACTCGGGCCACGTCTTCGGGTGCGAGCCCGTCGCGAACTTCTTCGTGTTGTAGCAGATGTCCACGGCGAAGATCTCGAAGGCGGTGCCGTACGGATGCACGGCGTTCGTGTACAGCTCCTTGGCGTCGACCGTGGCGTAGTCGATCTTCTCGTAGAGGCCTTCCTTGGCCCCGCGTGCCACCCACAGGCTGCCGGGCTGCACGACGTCCCATTCGGGGTTGTTGTTCTGCACCTGCGCCTTGAGCATCGCGAGCTGGTTGGTGGCGCTCACCTGCTTGATCTTCACGCCGGTGGCGGCGGTGAACGGATCGTAGACCGTCTTTTTCAGCGACGACTCGTGCGCGCCGCCCCAGCCCACCACGGTGAGCTCACCCGCCTGGGCCTCGCCGCGCCGGACCCAGGGGCCCGCGGACACCGCGGCGGTGGCCGTCATCGCGAGCTTCGTGAACTGCCGCCTCGTCAGGGATCGCTTCATGGCTCTCCTCCTCGGTTACGCGCTCGACTCGTTCACTGCACGATGGACAAGGGACGCTCGTCGGGAACGGCCGCGGCCGTGACCCGCTTCTCCGCCAGGCCCTCCACCTGCCCGCGCAGCCACATCGCGCACACGAGGCCGGTGCCGGACACGACGATGAGCTGGGTGGACACGGCGGCCACCACCGGGTTCAGCTCGAACTGGATGCCGTCGAACATCAGCTTCGGCAGCGTGGGCGATCCGCCCGCGATGAACATGGCGATGACGATCTCGTCGAACGAGGTCAGGAAGGCGAAGATCGACGCGCTCGCGATACCCGGCCAGATGAGGGGCAGCACGACGAACAGGAAGGCGCGCACGGGCCCCGCCCCGCTGATGCGGGCAGCGCGCTCGAGATTGCCGTCCACCTTGTACAGCACTGCGGACACGTTGAGCAGCACGAAGGGCAGCGCGAGCACGGTGTGCGCGGCCACGATGCCGGCGAGGCTGCCCGTGAGGCCCCACGTCGAGTAAACGCTGTAGATGCCCACCGCGAAGACGATGGACGGCACGATGAGAGGCGAGATGATGAGCGCCCGCAGCGCGTTCTTGCCCGGCAAGGCGAGCCGCACCAGTGCGAGCGAGGCCATGGTGCCGATGATCACCGCGAGCACGGTCACGAGCACCGCCACCTTCAGGCTGCGCACGGTGGCGGCCAGCCACGCGGGATCCGACCAGTACGCCGAGTACCAGCGCATCGACACCGTGCTCGGCGGAAACTCCAAAAAGCGCCCCCCGCTGAACGACATGCCCATCACGATGACGCTGGGCAGGATCATGAAGGCCAGCACGATCGACGCCGTCGCCCACAGCAGAGGATGCGCGCCCGGCTTCATCGCCATACCCGCTCCAGCCCGAGCACGCGCTCGAAACCCGCCACGATGGTGACGCAGACGATGAGGAGCACGATCGCGACGGCGGAGGCGGACTGCCACGCGAGCGTCTCGGTGACCTGGCTCTCGAGGAACATCGCGAGCGTGATGACGCGCGATCCTCCCAGCAGCGCCGGCGTCACGAAGTAGCCCAACCCCTGGACGAAGACGAGGATGGCGGCCGCGCCCACGCCGGGCAGGCTCAGCGGCAGCGTCACGTTCCAGAACCGCTTCCAGGCGGAGGCGCCGAGGACCTGCGCGGCGAGGCCGAGGCGCGGGTCGATGTTCTGCAGCGAGGCGTAGATGGGCAGGATGGCGAACGGCAGCAGGATCTGCACCATGCCGATGGTCACGCCGATCTCGTTGTACATGAGCCGCAGCGGCGTGGTGATGATGCCCGCGCCCACGAGCGCCTTGTTCAGCAGGCCGCTCCCCTGGAGCAGCACCATCCACGCGTACGTGCGCACGAGAATGCTCGTCCAGAAGGGCAGCAGGATGGCGATCATGAGGATCGCCGCCATGCGGTGACCCACGCGCGTGAGCAGGTAGGCGACGGGGAACCCCGCCACGAGGCAGATGAGGGTGACGGCGACGCTGATGCGGAAGGTGCGCAGCGCGATCGACAGGAAGAGATCGTTGCGCGCGAGGCCGGCGTACGCCGCGAATCCGAGATCGGCGCCGCCCACGCTCATCACGGCGAGGCGCGCGATCGGGTAGAGATAGAAAGCGAGCAGCACGAGCATCGCCGGTCCCGCCAGGATGAGCCATTGTCGGAGCGCCGGGGTCTTCATGCCGCCGCCGGCTTGAACACGGTCCACGCGGCCGGCGGCGCAGTCACGGTGACGCGCTGCCCCGTCTTGAGGGCGGTGCCGTCCTTGCGATACTGGCGCACAATCCGGAAGGAGACGGCGTCGCTGATGGTGACGGTGTAGCGGACGAGCTCGCCGAGAAAGACCGTCTCGCGCACGACGCCGGTCCACTGGTTGGTCGCGCCCTCCCTCGGCAGCCCGATCTCCAGCGACTCGGGGCGGATCATCAGCCCCACCGTCGCTCCCACCGGCGTGTCCGCGCGCGCCTCGGCGGCCACGCGCACCCGGTCATCCACGCGCACGCCGAGGAGCCCGTCACCGGCGCTCTCCACGCGGCCCTCCAGAAAATTAGCCTCGCCGAGGAACTCCGCGGTGAAGCGGTCCACCGGGCGGTCGTAGACGTCGACGGGCGCGCCCACCTGGACGAGCCGCCCCTGGTTCATCACGCCGATACGGTCGGAGAGCGTGAGCGCTTCCTGCTGGTCGTGCGTGACGTAGAGCGTGGTCACGCCCAGCTCGCGCTGGATAGCCTTCAGCTCCGCCTGCATCTGCTCGCGCAGCCGCTTGTCGAGGGCGGCCAGCGGCTCATCCATGAGCAGCAGCGAGGGCCGGTACACGAGCGCGCGCGCGAGCGCCACGCGCTGCTGCTGGCCGCCGGAGAGCTGACGCGGATAGCGGTCTTCCAGCCCGGCGAGGTGCACCGTCTTCACGGTCTCGCGCACCCGGCGCTCGATGTCGTGGCGCGGCACGCGGCGCATCCTCAGCGGGAAGGCGACGTTGGCGAAGACGGTCATGTGGGGAAAGAGCGCGTA
>JBKKCN010000739.1:0-12029 GCA_046712525.1 Candidatus Rokuibacteriota bacterium | reverse complement strand
GTGGAGCGGATGGTGAGCACGTATCACCCGCGCCGGCTCGTGGTCTTCAGCCGCGACGAGCTGAAGCAGTCCCAGCTGGCGGCGCGCGTGCAGGATCCGTCGTTACGTTTTTTCATCGGCGATGTGCGTGATCGGGATCGCCTTCAACGGGCGATGCATGGCATCGACGTCGTCATCCACGCGGCTGCCCTCAAGCAGGTGCCCGCGTGCGAGTACAACCCGTTCGAGGCGGTGAAGACGAATGTCCTCGGCGCCAACAACGTCATCGAGGCCGCCATCGACCAGGGGGTGGAGCGCGTGGTCGCCCTCAGTACGGACAAGGCGGTGAACCCGGTGAACGTGTACGGGGCCACCAAGCTGTGCGCGGAGAAGATGTTCGTGCAGGGCAACAGCTACGCAGGCGGCCTCAAGACGCGCATGGCGGTCGTGCGGTACGGCAACGTGGTGGGCAGCCGCGGCAGCGTCATCCCCCTCTTCCTCGACCAGCGCGACGGCGGTGAGCTCACCATCACCGACGAGCGCATGACGCGCTTCTGGCTGACGCTCGACGAGGGCGTCGACTTCGTCGTGCGCGCCGTGGAGCGCATGCAGGGCGGAGAGATCTTCGTGCCCAAGATCCCGAGCATGCGCGTGATCGATCTCGCGCGCGCCATTGCGCCGGGCGCCACCCTCCGTACCATCGGCGTGCGCCCGGGCGAGAAGCTTCACGAGGTGCTCATCTCCGCGGACGAGTCGCGACAGACGGTCGAAACGGACGGGATGTATGTCGTCGAGCCCGCGTCACCCCGGTGGGTGTACGTCACCCCGGACGATGCCAAACGCCTGCCCGACGACTTCGCGTACACGAGCGACACCAACGAGGAATGGTTCTCGGCCGCCGATTTGAGTCGGTTGGTGGGGGAATGACCTGCCGATGAGCATGCCATGAACACCGTGCAGCCACGCGAGGCGTGGCGCGGAGCCTTCGGTGACGCGTATACGGATCGCAATCCGCGTACGCCGGACTCTCTGCACAGTCGCGCGCGCCTGTTTCAGCGCGCGCTGGCGGCCGTCCCTTTCGACGCTCACACCCGCGTGCTCGAGGTCGGCACCAACGTCGGCATGAACCTGTCGGCGCTCGCGGGTGGCTCGGCGGCCATGCTGTTCGGCGTCGATCTCAACGAGCGCGCGCTCGGCCGTGCGCGACGCGAGCCCGATCTCACCGGCCGCGCCCGCCTTGCCGTGGCCCAGGCGGAGCGGCTGCCGTTCCCGGACTCCAGCATGGAGCTCGTGCTGACGTGCGGCGTGCTCATCCACGTGCCGCCCGCGCACCTCGAAGAGGCGTGCGGCGAGATCGTGCGTGTGGCGCGCCGTTTCATCTTTTGCGCGGAGTACTTCTCGCCGCGCCCGGAGGAGGTCCAGTACCGGGGCCAGTCCGACCTGCTCTTCAAGCGCGACTTCGGCGCATTCTATCTTGACCACTGGCCCGAGCTGCGGCTGGTCGACTACGGCTTCGTCTGGAAGCGCTTCGAGTTCGACGATTTGAACTGGTGGCTCTTCGACAAACAAGGACTCGCCGCCCCATGATCGCCATCGTCGACTACGGAATGGGTAATCTCCGCTCCGTGGCCAACGCGTTGGAGGCCATCGGGCAGCAGGCCGTCCTCACGGATCGGGCCGACGACCTGCGCCGCGCGGACGCCATCGTGCTGCCCGGCGTCGGCGCCTTCTGCGACGGCATGGCGAATCTCGAGCGGAGCGGTCTCATCGGAGTGCTGACGGAGGAGGTTCTCCACGGCGGCAAGCCATACCTGGGGATCTGTCTCGGCATGCAGTTCCTTGCCGAGTACGGTGCCGAGGGCGCGGGGGGCCGGGGCCTCGGCTGGGTCCGGGGCACGGTGCGGCGCCTGCAGCCGAGCGATCGGCGCTTCAAGGTCCCGCATATCGGGTGGAACGATCTCGAGATCGTTCGCGACGGTGTGCTCTACGCGGATCTTCCGGAGGCGCCGGTCTACTACTTCGTCCACGGCTACCACCTGGTGGTTTCCCCCGACGCCACGGCCGCGGTGACGGCGACGTGCTGGCACGGCGAGAGCGTGGTGGCCAGTATCGAGCAGGGCAACATCTTCGGCGTGCAGTTTCATCCCGAGAAGAGCCAGCGTGCCGGGCTGCGGCTTCTCGAGAACTTCGCCAAGCTGGTGCTGGCGCGCACCTGATGCTGAAGAAACGGCTCGTTCCCGTCCTCATCCTGCGCGAGGGCCAGGTCGTGCAGAGCGTGCAGTTCAAGCACACCAACGTCATCCACTGGAATCCGGTGACGGCGGTGGACTTCTTCAACGCGTGGGCGGTGGACGAGATCATCATCCTGGACGTGAGCCGGAACCTCGGCCGGCGGCAGAAGTTCTACGACGCCGTCTCCGGGCTCTCCAGGAAGTGTTTCGTTCCGCTCTCGGTGGGCGGCTGGGTGACCTCCGTTGACGACATGCGGATGCTGCTGCGCAGCGGCGCCGACAAGGTCGTCATCAACACGGCCGCCGTGCGGCGCCCCGCGCTGCTGGAGGAAGGCGCGGCCGTGTTCGGCAGCCAGTGCCTCGTGGTGTCCATCGACGCCCGGAAGAATGGGGAGGGGCGCCGCGAAGTCTACATCGATCGCGGCCGCGAGGCGACCGCACTCGATCCGGTGACCTGGGCGCGAGCGGCGGTGGCGCACGGCGCCGGCGAGCTCCTCGTGAACTCCATCGACCACGATGGCAATCGTGGTGGCTATGACTTGGAGCTGATACGAGCGATTGCGGACGCCGTCGACGTTCCCGTCATCGCGTTCGGCGGCGTCTTCACCTGGGATCACCTGGTGGGCGGTATCGTCGACGGCAAAGCGGAAGCGGTCGCCGCCGCCAACATCTTCCACTATACGGAGCTCAGCACCCGGCGGGCCAAGGACCACATGCGGCAGGCGGGGATCGATGTCCGCTAGGACGGAAGGACGGACGTAGCGTGGACTACTGTGCGAGGTGTCTGTACCCGGCGAACGCCAAGCCCGCGATCATCTTCGACGACGACGGCATCTGCAGCGGCTGCCGCTATCACGAGTCGCGACTGAAGGTCGACTGGGAGGGACGGGAGCGGATGCTGCGGGAGCTCCTCCAGGAATTCAAGGCGCGCGCGCGGGCGGCGGGACAGCCGTACGACTGCATCATCCCCGTCAGCGGCGGCAAGGACAGCCACTACCAGACGCACCTGATCAAGGTCGTGTACGGACTCAATCCGCTCCTGGTGACGTTCAATCACTGCTTCAATACGGAACTCGGCATCCGCAACCTCACGAACCTCGTGGAGCAATTCGGCTGCGACCTCATCAGGGTGACCGCCAATCCCCAATCGGTGCGAAAGATCGCGCGGCACATGGTACGGAAGGTGGGCGACCTCACCTGGCACTACCACGCCGGCATCAAGACGGTGCCGTTCCAGATTGCCGTGCGCCACAAGATCCCGCTCATCGTGTGGGGCGAGCACGGGTTCGCGGAGCTCACGGGAATGTTCACCCTCGACGATCTCGTGGAGTTCACCAAGTGGAGCCGGCAAGAGCACGACATGCGCGGCGTGGAGGCCCAGGACCTCATCACGCCCGAGAGCGGGATCACGGCCGCCGACATCCAGCCCTACGTGTACCCATCGAACGACGAGATCGAAGCCATCGGCATGCGCGGGATCTATCTCAGCAATTTCATCGACTGGGACGCCAAGCGCCAGGCCGAGCTCGTGATCGAACGGTACGGGTTCGCGCCCATCGACCGGCGCCGCGAGCGGACGTTCAGCCTGTACTCCAAGACCGACGACCATGCCAACGACGTGCACGACTACATGAAGTACCTGAAGTTCGGTTATGGCCGCGGCACCGACGACGCCAGCACCGAGATCCGCCACCGGCGCCTGACGCGTGAGGAAGGGCAGGCGCTCGTGCGTGCCTACGACCACGTCCGGCCGCGCACGCTCGACACATATCTGGAGTTCCTCGGCATGTCGGAGCACGAGTTCGAGGAGTGCCTGGCGCCCATGCGCGATGCGGACGTCTGGGCGCGGCACGGCGGCGCCTGGCGGGTTCGCGACTCGGTGGTGAACCACGTGGGAGGCGACGACGTGGAGCGCGCCCGCGTGCCGCTCACCGAGGATCGCACGTTCGATCCACGGAACCGGCGGCTGTACTGGAACGACGCGGCTCCGCCGCCGGCCCCGGCCACCGGGGGCCGTCACGACGGCGATCGGTTCATCATCCTGTGATCATCCTGATCGTCGAGCAGGAGGCGTGAACGGCATGCGCAGCGAGCTCCGGATCGGATCGCGCACGGTGGGGGACGGGCATCCCGTCTTCCTCATGGCCGAGGTGGGCGTCACCTGCAACTACGACATGCGCATGGCGCGCGAGCTCATCGACGCCACGCGGGAGGCGGGCGCGGACGCCGCCAAGTTCATCTTCTGGTTCCCCGACGAGATCATGGCCGACCGTACCCTCGTGTACGAGTACGACACGACCTCCGGCCGCCGCTCGGAGAACATGTACGAGATGCTCCGTCGTCTCCGCTTCTCTTTCGAGCAGTGGCAGGAGCTGAAGGCGCACGCCGACCGTCTCGGCGTCGTCCTCTTCTCAACCGTGAACTCCCCTTCGGGCGTGGAGTGGGCGGAGAAGCTCGGCCTCGACGCCTACAAGCTCAGCTCGTGGGACTTCAACTACACGCCGCTGTGGCGGCGCATCGCGGCCCTCGGCAAGCCCATGCTCATCGACACGGGCCCCGTGGACACGCTCGACGTGGCGAAGGTCATGCGTCTCATGCGGGAGGCCGGCAACGATCAGGCCGCGCTCATTCACTGCGTACACACGGAGAAACCCGCGGAGATCAACATGCGGACCATCCCCTACATGCGCGCCGCCTTCGGCTGCGCGGTGGGGTACTCCTCGCGCGATCGCGAGTGGCAGACGGACGTGATGGCGGTGTCGCTGGGCGCCTCCATCATCGAGAAGCGGCTCACGCTCGGGCGTGATCTCCCCGGCCACCACCACGTGCTGTCGCTGGAGCCGGGCGAGTTCCGCGAGTGGGCGGCCATGATCCGCGACGCGCAGGCGGCGCTGGGTGTGCACGACCTCGTGCCGAGCCCGGCCGATCTCGCCGAGCGCCGCAAGTGGTTCCGTCATCTGGTCGCCGCGCGCACGCTGGCGGCGGGGACGCGCCTCACCGCCGACATGCTGGAGGGCAAGCGCGGCGAAGCGGGCATCTCCCCCGAGCACCTTGGTCTCCTCGAAGGCCGCGTGCTCAAGCGTGCGCTCGCCGCCGACGAATCCCTCGCGTGGGACGACGTGTGAGCGCGCCGCGCAGGGTGCGCGCGCTCCTCAGGCGGCTGCCCGGCGTCGCCTCGCTGCACGCGCGCGGGACCGCCGCCCGCGTGCGACGCAGGCGCCGGCTCCAATGGGAGCGGGCGCACACCTGCGTGGTTTCTTTTCCCAAGAGCGGCCGCACGTGGCTGCACGTGATGCTGGCGCGCCTCGCCCACGGCGCCCAGGCGCCCTTCGTTCTCGACGTGCCCGGCGTCCTCTTCACGCACGACGACGCCGACAAGCCCGCGCTGCCGCTGCGCACGGATTTCGACCGCTACGCGGAGCGGAAGGTCGTCCTCCTCGTGCGCGACCCGCGCGACATCCTCGTCTCCTACTTCGCGCATCGCACGCGCCGCGACCGCACGTACGAGGGCACGCTGCCTGCCTTCCTGCGCGAGCCCGGCTATGGCGCGGAGCGGATCGTGACCTTCCTGGCCGCGTGGTGGCGCCATCGCACGGTGCCGCGCGGCTTTCTTCTCGTGCGCTACGAGGATCTGCACGCGGATCCGCACAAGGAGCTGGAGCGCCTTGCCCGCTTCCTGGGGCTGGCCCACGGCGACGCGGAGCTCGAGGAGGCGGTGGCCTTCGCCGCCTTCGACCGCATGGTGGAGAGGGAGCGCACGGGCGCCTTCGCCGACAAGCGCCTGCGCCCCTCCGACATCGCCGATCAGGAATCCTACAAAGTGCGGCGCGGCGAGGTGGGCGGCTGGGCGGCCGCCCTCGCGCCGACGGATGCGGTGTGGGTGAACGCGGTGATAGCCCGCTCGCTGCCCGCCGAGCTCGGATACCGCGCGCCGTGAGCGGGGGGCTCGAGGCGTGAGGCACCGGGTGCCACGCTGGGCGCGCGAGCTGTACCGCTGGGTGCAGACACGGCGCGCGGAGCGCGGGCGCCGCTATCTGTCCTGGCCGCAGCGCGTGCGGACGGCGTGGCGGCTCCGCGGCGGAGAATGGACGGTGATCGGGCTCGAGGAGGCGGCGCGCCGACGCTCCTGCGATACCATTTTCATCCTCGGCAGCGGCCCCTCCCTCGCGCACGTGACCGACGAGCAGTGGAAGCAGGTGGGGCGCCACGATTCCTTCGGAATCAACTTCTCCTTTCTGCTGAACTTCGTGCCCACCTTCCACGTCATGGAGGACGGCAAGGAGGCGTGGCTGCGGCGGCTGATCGTCGATGTCCTCGCGCCACGGCGGCGGCGCCTGCGCGACACCGTGTGGTTCACGTCGACCAAGCAGCGTGCGCGGGGCATTCATCCTCGCACCGCCCCCGAGCTGTTTCCGGAGCACCCCACGGTGTGCGTATATCCCAACCCGGCCGTGATCCGGCTGGAGGAGGACCGCCCGTTCCGCGCCGCCGACTTCGAGCGCACGGCCGTCTACCGCGGCACCATGTCCGTGGTGCTGCACTTGGTGCAGCGGCTGGGCTACCGTCGCATCATCCTTCTCGGCGTCGATCTCCATACCGTCGTGCACTTCTTCGACGACCTTGCGGAGATGCGCGGCTACGCGGAGGAAGCCAACCGCGGGCTGCGCGAGCGTCTGGGCGTGCGGAACGTGTTCGCCTTTCCGTCCATGATCGCAGTCGGCAACAAGTACCGCCGGTTCGACGAGTATCTGTACGCGCTCAACGAGCTGCACCTTCGGCCGCGTGGGATCGAGCTGGCGATGGGCGACGCCTCCAGCATGCTGTGTCCGCGCATCCCCGCCTTCGGATGGGATGACTAGCGTGGGCGCGCTCAAGCGGCTGGGGCGGCCCGTGCTGCGCGCGCTCGGGTTGCGGCCGCCCGCGTACCGGCGCCACGTGCGCCACGGCGAGGTCGCCATGGACGACGTCGAGATCCACGGCCTCGTCCGCGCCGTACGGTCGATCACGCCGCCCGCGCAGTGCGTGGTGGAGATCGGCAGCTACTGCGGGGGGTCCACGGTGGTCATTGCGCGCACGGCGTCGCGTCGTGCGCCGGGCGCGCGCGTGTTCGCCATCGAGCCCTTCTCGGCGGAAGGCGCGCGATACCAGCGCGATTACGAGTCGCTCTTCGACGCCAACGTGGCCGACTGGGGCGTCGGCGCCACCATCCAGAAAATCAGGAAGCTGTCGGACGACGCCGCCGCGGGATGGACGCGCCCCATCGATTTCCTGTATATCGACGGCGATCACTCCTACGAGGCGGTCGTGCGCGACGTGCGTAACTTCGTGCCCTTCGTCCGCGAGGCGGGCGTGGTCGCCTTCCACGATTACAAGCCGGGCAAGGACGGCGTACGACGCGCCGTCGACGAGCTCGTGGCGCCGCACCACACCAAGCTGTTCCAGGCGGGCAGCCTCGCCGTCTTCCGCAAGCAAGCGGTGTCCGCGTGAACGTCCTTCGCCGGCTGCCGCACCTCTACCGACTGCTCGGCCCTCACCGCCGCTTCTTTTGGTTTACGTTGGTCATCACGGTCGCCACCGCCTTCTGGGACATCGTCACTTTCCTGTCCGCCTCCGCCCTCATCAAGAGCGTCGTGGATCGCGCGCAGGGCTCGTGGGGCGCCTTCGGCGGCTCGGCGCTGTTCACGCTCGCGGGCCAGTGGCTGGAGGTGGTGCCGCCCGAGCACCGCGTGCTCGTCGGCTTCGTGCTCACCACGGGCTCCATGGTGGCGGGCAGCCTGGTGGCACTCGGCGCCCTCGCCGTCAACACGCGTTTTCTGAACCGCTTCATGGTGCATCTACAGTCGCTCTGCTTCGAGCGGATGCTCGCCTACCGGATGGACTTCCATGACGAGACGCGGCGCAGCCAGCTCGGCCAGCTCGTGATCGTCGAGGTGCGCTCGAATCATTCCGTCATGAAGGAGCTCATGACGGTGGTGGGCAACCTGTGCCAGGTCCTCGTGCACGCGGTCTTCATGCTGATGATCTCCGTGCCGCTTACCGTGGTCTTCCTCGCCACCGGGGTGACGGCGTGGGCGGCCGCCAACCGGCTCAACCGCATCAACAAGCGGTGGGCGGAGGCGGCCCTCGCCAGCCGCAACGACCTCATGGCGGTGACGCAGGAGGCGCTCTACGGTATCCGCGACGTCAAGCTCCTCGGTGCCGGCGACGGCATGCGGGCGCGCTTCGAGCGCGCGGCGGACCGGTCCATCCGTCTCCTCGGGCGCGTGTCCCTCCTCGTCAACGGGCAGTCCACCATGATGCGGGCGTTCGGGCTGGTGGCGGTCACGCTCATCATCGTGATCGCCGTCGCGCTCCCGCAGGCGCCCGCGCCCGCGAGCGTGGTCCTCTTCCTCTTCGTGGCGACGGCGATGATCCCCGCCGCCGCCGCCGCTGCCCGCGAGTACGGGATCATGAACGAAAAGCTGGCCGGCGTCGACGCGGTGGCCGCGTTCCTCGACCAGGACACGGCGGCGCGGGAGCGGGGCGGCGTGGTGACGCGGGAGCGCCTGCTGTCGCACGGCCTCGTCTTCGACGACGTGTGGCTGGATTACGAGCGGCGCCCCGGCATCCTGCGTGGCGTGTCACTGCGCATCGCGCGCGGCGAGCGCGTCGGCATCGTGGGCGCCTCGGGGGCGGGCAAGACGTCATTCGTCAACCTGCTCCCGCGGCTGTACGACCCCGCGCGCGGTCGCATCCTCGCCGACTCCACCGACCTTCGCGAGCTGCGCCTGGACTTCCTGCGCAGCCGCATCGGCCTCCTCAGCCAGGACGTCTTCGTCTTCAACGCCACCGCGCGCGAGAACATCGCGAAGGGACGGCCGGGCGCCACGCACGAGGAGATCGTGGCGGCGGCACGGCTCGCGCACGCCCACGAGTTCATCGTGCAGCTGCCCGGCGGCTACGACAGCGTGGTGGGCGACCGGGGCGTCAAGCTCTCCGGTGGCCAGCGCCAGCGGCTGAACATCGCGCAGATCTTCTTGAAAGATCCGGAGCTGCTCATCCTCGACGAGGCCACCTCCGCCCTCGACTCGGAGTCCGAGGGGCTCGTGCAGGACGCCATCGACGTCCTCAGCAAGGACCGCACCGTCATCGTGATCGCGCATCGCCTGTCCACCCTGCGCTCGGTCGATCGCCTCGTCGTGCTCGACGAAGGCCGCGTGGTGGAGGAAGGCGACTGGGACACACTCGTCCACCGGCCCGGAGGCGCGTTTGCGCGCATGTGGGAGATGCAGACGGGTGCGATCGGCTGAGCCCGTCCTCGTCTCTCCGGGAACGCCGGTGGCGCAGGCCATCGCCGTCATCGACGCCGGCCAGCTCGGCCTCGCGCTCGTGTGCGACGGTAACCGCCGCCTCCTGGGCATCGTGACCGACGTCGACGTGCGCAAGGGGCTGCTGCGCGCGATGAAGCTGGAGGATTCGGTGGAGACGATCATGTGCCGCGAGCCCTCCGTGGCCACGCCGGACACCTCGCGCGAGGATCTGCTGGAGGTGATGCACCGTACGGGCGTGCGGCAGATCCCCGTGGTCGATTTCACGGGCCGCGTGATGGGCGTCGAGATCCTCAAGGACCTCACGACGACCGCCGCCGAGCGCGACACGGAAGTGGTGATCATGGCCGGAGGACGGGGGCGGCGGCTGCGCCCGCTCACCGACGATGTGCCCAAGCCGATGCTGCCGCTGGGGGGACGCCCGCTGCTCGAGATCCTCGTGGAGCGGCTGCGCCGTCAAGGGTTCACGCGCCTCACGCTCGCCCTCCACTACAAGGGAGACGTCATCCAGGATCACTTCGGCACCGGACAGCGCTGGGGCGTCTCCATCCGCTACGTGCGGGAGGCGGAGGAGCGCGGCACCGCGGGTGCCCTCTTCCTGCTCTCGCCGCGTCCGACGGCGCCCTTCGTCACCATCAACGGCGATCTCCTCACCGAGCTGAGCTTCGAGCGGCTGGTGGACTTTCACGCCGCCCACAAGGGCGATCTCACGGTGTGCGTCAAGGAGTACGCGATGGAGGTGCCCTTCGGCGTGGTCGCGATGCGCGACGGCCAGGTCACCGGCATCCGCGAGAAGCCCTCCACGTCGTACCACGTCAACGCCGGCATCTACGTGGTGGAGCCGGGCGCGCTCGACCGCGTCGATCCCGGCGTCTCCCTCGACATGCCGGACCTCGTCAACCGTCTCATCGCCGCCGGCGGCAAGGTGGGGTGCTTTCCCCTCCGCGAGAAGTGGGTGGACATCGGCACGCAGGCGGACTACCGCCGCGCGGCGGCGGACTTCACGGGGGAGGCGGGCGCCGATGGCTAAGGGCCGCGCGCTGGTGACGGGGCGGGCGGCTTCATCGGCAGTCACCTCGTGGAGCGCCTCGTGCGCGACGGCTGGCAGGTGCGTGCGCTCCTTCGCTACGGCTCTCGTGCCGACATCGGCAACCTCGCCGACGTGCCGGGCGACGTCCTCGAGGGCGTCGAGCGCGTCCATCTCGACGTGCAGGACCCCGGCGCCGTGCTGGCCTCGGTGCGCGGGTGCTCGACGGTCTTTCACCTCGCGGCCCTCATCGGCATCCCGTACTCCTACGTGGCGCCGCAGCAGTACGTGGCCACCAACGTGCTGGGTACGCTCAACGTGCTGGAAGCCGCGCGCGCGAGTGCAGGGACCAAGGTGGTGTGCGTGTCGACCTCCGAGGTGTACGGCAGCGCGCGCTACACGCCCATCGACGAGCAGCATCCGCTGCAGGCGCAGTCGCCGTACGCGGCCTCGAAGATCGGCGCCGAGAAGCTGGCGCAGAGCTACGGCCTCAGCTTCGAGCTGCCGGTGGTGGTGGTGCGGCCGTTCAACACGTACGGCCCGCGCCAGTCCGCGCGCGCGGTGATCCCGACCATCATTGCGCAAGCGCTGTGGGCGCGCGAGATTCGCCTGGGCGCCGTGAGTCCGGTGCGCGACTTCAATTTCGTGGCGGACACCGCGGCCGGCATGCTGGCGGCGGCGGTGGCGGCCACGGCGCCGGGAGACGTGTTCAACATCGGATCGGGTGTGGCCGTCACCATCGGCGAGACGGCCGAGCGCATCCAGAAGCTGTGCGGGACCTCGTTGCCCATCGTCACCGACGAGCGCCGCGTGCGCCCCTCCGGGAGTGAAGTCCGCGAGCTGTGCTGCGACGCGGGCCGGGCGCGGGCCGAATGGGGTTGGCGGCCGCGCGTGTCGCTGGACGAGGGGCTGGCGGCCACCATCGAATGGATGCGCAGGCACGCGGACGACTTCCGGCCTGCGGAGTACGCGGTGTGAGGACGTACGACATCGTGCTGCTCTACACGCTCAGCCGCGTGCACAACCACTACCTGAGCGTCATTCGCCACCTCGGCCGGCGCCTGCGCGTCGCCGTGTACGTGGCGCGCACCGAGAAGATCGTGAAGACGGCGGAGACCGAGCGGCTCTTCCTCGAGCTCTGCGCCCGCTTCGGTGCCGACATCCTCGAGGGCGGCGGGGTGTCCACCTCCGTCCTCGCCCTCCCGCAGCCCCGCTACGACGCGGGCTTTCTCGAGGCGCTCGCATCGGAGGTCACGAGCCGGCGACGCGTGGCGCTGCAGACCTTCGGGCACCGCCGCGAGAACCTGGACGTCCTCGCGCGCGCGGGCGTGGAGCGGCTGTACGTCTACGACCGCGCCGTGTTCGCCAACAAGCTGCGCACGGTGGAGGACCGGCGCTTCGTCGAGGACCACTTCGAGATCGTCGAGATGGGCACGCCCTTCGCGCGGCATCCCGTGTTCGATCCCGTGTCCACCGACTACATGA
>JBKKCN010000738.1:0-6958 GCA_046712525.1 Candidatus Rokuibacteriota bacterium | reverse complement strand
TACGCCCTGGCGCGGGTGGGCGCGGCGCGCGCGGGCATTTTCGTCAATGTGCAGCCGGTGGTGGGCGCGCTCCTGGGGGTGGTGTTCCTCGGCGAGGCGCTCACCCCCTTCACCGTCGCCGGCGGCGCCCTCATCGTGGGAGGCCTCTGGATGACGGTATCGGCGAGGCCCGACGGTATACTTTAGGGGTGCCGGACCGGAGCCGTTATCAGCTGCAGAGCGAAGCCGCGAACCGCCTCATCCACGACCTCATCGAGGCGGCGGGGGTGCCGCCGGAGCACCGCGGGTACTTCCAGCACATGCTCACCACCGTGCTGAAGCTCCACGAGGACGGCGCGAGCCCTGCTGATCTCAAGATCACCAATACCGCGCTCAAGGAGCTGCGCTACGCCTACAAGGTGTTCGCACCCTACCGCCACATGCGCAAGGTCACGGTGTTCGGCTCCGCGCGCACGCCGGGCACGGCGGAGGCGGCGATGGGCGCCATGCTCTTCGGCCGGCGCATGGTCGAGAAGGAGTGGATGGTCATCACGGGCGCCGGTCACGGCATCATGGGCGCGGCTCAGGAAGGGGCGGGGGCCGAGCGCAGCTTCGGCCTCAACATCCGGCTGCCCTTCGAGCAGGAGGCCAATCCCTGGATCGCCTCCGATCCCAAGCTCATCACCTTCAAGTACTTCTTCACGCGCAAGCTCTTCCTCGTGAAGGAGGCGAGCGGCGTGGCCCTCTTCCCGGGCGGCTTCGGCACGATGGACGAAGCCTTCGAGCTGCTCACCCTCATGCAGACGGGCAAGGCGACGATCATCCCCGTGGTCATGGTGGAAATGGGCCCGCGGCCGTACTGGCGGAAGTGGGAGGAGTTCGTGCGCGGCACCCTCGCCGCGGAGGGGCTCATCGACTCCGAGGATTCGGCCTTCTTCCAGATCGTCGACACGGTGGAGGAGGCGGCCAATGCCCTCACCGGCTTCTACCGCGTCTTCCACTCCGCGCGCATCGTCGGCGACAACTTCGTCTTCCGATTGCACCGCGCGCTCACGCCTGCCGACCTCGCCGAGATCCAGAGCCGTTTCGACGACATCCTCAAGGGCCCCCTCGATCAGGCGCCCGGTCCCGTTCCCCAGGAGCTCAACGAGTTCCCCGAGCATCCGCGCCTGCTGGTACCGTTCAACCGCTCCTCGTTCGCCCGCCTGCGCCGTCTCATCGACTTCGTGAACACGCTGTAGATGGGGGGCCTCGAAGGGCCCCCCAAGCCCCCCGGCGCTCGGCAGCGCCGCGGCGGAGCCGCGACGCTCCTCGATATCACTCCGGCTCGGGCAGCTCCACCAGGCGCTGGCAGTTGGTGCAGACCCAGGTACGGATCACCGTCATCGTGCGGGGGTCGCGGCGCAGCGTCCAGGGGATGAGCGCGAGCTTGCCGCACGCGTCGCAGCGGTGAGGTCTCACTTCAGGGGGAATGGCTGACGGCAGCCAGGGGATCTTGGCGGGCACGGAACTGATCATACGCCGGGATCGAGGAGCGCCGGAGGATTGGGCCCGTCGAGGCCCCATCCAACTAAACCACGCGGGGATCGAGGGCGTCGCGCAGACGGTCACCGACGAGATTGATCGAGAGCACCGTGACCAGGATGGCGAGGCCGGGGAAGGTGGGCAGCCACCACGCGACGGTCACGAAGTCGCGGCCGAGCGCGATCATCTGGCCCCAGGTGGGATACGCGCTGCCGGTGCCGACACCCAGGAATGACAGGGCGGCCTCCTGGAGGATGGCCTGCGCCACCTGCAGCGTGGACATCACGATGATGGACGAGAAGGTGTTGGGCAGGATGTGGCGCAGCAGCATCCGGGTGGTGCTGACGCCCATGGCACGCGCGGCCTCCACGAAGTCCTTCTCGCGCAGCGCCAGCACCTCGGCACGGACGACGCGCGTGTAGCGCTCCCAGCCCGTGAGCCCCAGGACGACGATGATGGTGAGCAGGCTCGGGCCGAGGGCGGCCACAAAGGCGAGGGCGAGCAGGAGCTGCGGAAACGACAGCGTGACGTCGACCACGGTCATGATGACGGTATCCACGCGCCCGCCCACGAAGCCGCTTAGCAGTCCGAGGGCCACGCCCACCGTGAGGCTCACCACCACGGCGCTCACGCCCACGATGAGGGAGACGCGGGCGCCGTGGATCATTCGGCTGAGGATGTCGCGGCCCACCTGGTCGGTGCCGAGCAGGTAGTTGGCGTTGCCACCGGGCGCCCACACGGGCGGGATGAAGCGGCGGATGAGGCTCTGCCGGGTGGGATCGTGCGGGGCCACCTGCGGCGCGAAGACCGCGGCGCCGATCACGACCATCAGCGCCACTGCGCCCACGAGCGCCACCGGGTTGCGCACGAGCTTGCGCCACACCCGCGAACGTTTGTCTGTGCCCAGCGACTGCGCGAGCGGGATGGAGTCCCCGGGGGTGAACGTCCTCACCGCCATCAGCGCACCCGCACCTGGGGGTTCAGATAGATGTAGAGCAGGTCCACCGTGAAGTTCACCACCACCACGATCATCGCGAGCAGGAACACGCCCGCCTGCACGATGGGAAAGTCGAGCTGGCGGATGGCGGTCACGATGAGGCGTCCCACCCCGGGCACCGCGAACACCGTCTCCGTGATCACGGCGCCCCCGAGCAGGAGGCCGAACTGCAGGCCCGCCACCGTGACCAGCGGCAGCGCCGCGTTGACGAGCGCGTGGCGGCAGATGACGAACCACTCGGAGATGCCCTTGGCGCGCGCGGTGCGCACGTAGTCGAGGCTGATGACCTCCAGCATGCTCGAGCGCACGATGCGCAGCAGCAGCGGCGCCGAGAAGGTCCCCAGCGTGAAGGCGGGCAGCACGAGGGCAGCCCACGAGTCCCAGCCGGAGACGGGCAGCACGCGCCACTGCACGGCGAAGAGCAGGATCAGCATGATGCCCGTCCAGAAGACGGGCATCGACTGGCCGAGGAAGACCACGCTCGTGATGGCGTGGTCGAAGAAGGAGTCCCGCCGGATGGCGCTGTAGATGCCGGCGGGGATCGACACCACGAGCGCGAGCGCCATCGCGAGCACGGTGAGCAGCAGCGTGGTGGGCATGCGCTCGAGCACGAGCGGCAGCGCGGGCGCGCGGTGGAAGAACGAATTTCCAAAGTTACCGCGCGCGGTATTGCCCAGGAAGCGCACGAACTGCACGGGCAGCGGCTCGTTGAAGCCCATCGCCTGCCGGAGCACGACGCGGTCGGACTCCGGCGCCTCCGGCATCATCAGCGCCACCGGGTCGCCGCTCGCGTGGAGGATCGCGAAGGTGACGAGGGACACGCCCGCGAGCACGACCAGCAAGCGGACGACCCGGCGGATGACCAGCGTCGTCATGCGGTCAGACGGCTACTCCTTCAGCGCTTCGGCTTGGCGTCGAACAACCACAGCCACTCGTCGCCGCGCGCGGCGTACTCGACTTTCTTGCTGATGGCGAGCGTGTCGTACTGGGTCCACAGGAAGATGGCGGGGGCCTCTTCCTTGATCATGCGCTGGATCTGGGAGTAGACCTGCTTGCGCCGCGGCTGATCCACCGTCGAGCGTGCTTCGTCGATGAGCTTGTCGAGGCCCTCGATGCGCGTGTAGTGCTTGCCGATCCAGCCGCCCGGCTCCGTGTGATAGAGAGGATGGAGCACCGCGTCTGCGTCGAACACGGAGTAGTTCCCCCAGCTGCCGTAGTAGCCGTGGGTGGCCTGGCCTTCGGTCTGGAAGAACTTGTTCCACGCCGGACCCGGGTCCCAGATGCGCGCTTTCGTGCGGAGACCCACTTCGGTGAGCATCTGCGTGATTACCTCGAAGACGGGGCGGAACTCGATGAAGGCGCTGTGGACCGTGATGTCCACGCCATTGGGATAGCCCGCCTGCGCGAGCAGCTCCTTGGCCTTCTTCGGATCGTAGGGGTACGGCTTCACCTCGGCGTCGTGGCCAAACGCCAACGGCTGCACGGTCGTCGCGACTTGCTGTCCGAGTCCGCCCATCAGCTTCTGGATGATGGCCTGCTTATCGATGGCGTAGTTGGCGGCCTGACGGACGAGCTTCTTGTCCATGGGCGCGCTGCGCATGTCGATCTCGACGTAGTGGACGCGCAGGATGGGGGACGAGCTCACGTAGGTGAGGGGATGGTTCTTCAGCTCGGGCACGTGGTCGGCGGAGACGTTGCGGATGAGATCGACGCCGCCCGTCTTCATCTCCGCGATCTGCGTCGAGATCTCCGGGATGGCGCGGATGACGAGGTGCTTGAAGGCGGGCTTGCCGCGCCAGTGCCCCTCGAACGCCTCGAGCCGGATGTGCTGGTCTTTCTTCCATTCGACGAACTTCCACGGCCCGGTGCCGACGGGTGCGGACTGCCCGAAGGCCTGGTCGCCGACCTTCTCGATGTGCGTCTTGGGCACGATGGGGAAGAACACCAGCCGCTCCAACAGGAGCGGGAACGGCTTGTCGGTGATGAGGTGGATCGTCTCCGCGTCCACGATGCGGACTCCCTTGATAGCGCGGATGTTGCCGTACTGCGGCGACTTCTTGCTCTGGTCGAGGACGCGCTCGAACGAGTACTTCACGTCCTCCGCTGTCAGCGCGTCGCCGTTGTGGAACTTCACGCCCTTGCGCAGCTTGAACTCCCACTGCGTGTCGCTGATCGGCTTCCACGAGGTGGCCAGCGACGGCTCGTACTCGAGCTTGGCGTTCTTGTGCAGCAGGGAGTCGAACATGTTGATGTTCACGAGGATGCCCACCCGGTCGAAGTGCATGTGAGGATCGAGGGTGGGGGCGTGGTAGACGAGGGCCACCACGAGGGTGTCCTTGGTCTGGCCCTGCGCGACAGGGACGGAGGCAAGAACGGCCGCGAGGACTAGCAAGAGCAGGGGCCAACGCTTCATGAGCAGCCTCCTTCGAACGTGAAGTGCAGAGGATATATCACGATTTGGCCCGGACGCGTACAATGACGGCCATGCGGCGCTTCCGCGTCGGCCTCGCCCAGATGAATCCCACCGTGGGGGATCTCGAGGGCAACGTGCGCAAGATCCTCGACGGCTTCGAGCGGGCCCGCGCCGCCGGAGTGCACCTCGTGGCGTTTCCCGAGCTGGCCATCACGGGCTACCCGCCCGAAGACCTCCTGTTCAAGTCGGCGTTCATCGAGGCCAATCTCAAAGCACGCGACGAGGTGGTGCGCGCCGCGCGCGGGCTCACGGCGGTGGTCGGCTTCGTGGACAAGCGCCACGACATCTACAATGCCGCCGCCATCATCCACGACGGCGCCCTCGCCGGCGTCTATCACAAGCAGTACCTGCCGAACTACGGTGTCTTCGACGAGGAGCGCTACTTCCAGTCCGGCACGGAGGCGCCCGTCTTCACGCTGGGCGAGACCTGCTTCGCGGTGAACATCTGCGAAGACATCTGGTACCCGACGGGGCCGACCACGGAGCAGGCGATGGCGGGCGCCGAGCTCATCCTGAGCATCAATGGCTCGCCCTACCACAGGGGCAAGGGCCACATCCGCGAGCGGCTCGTGGCCACGCGCGCGGCGGACGACCTCGTGTGCCTGGCCTTCGTGAACATGGTGGGCGGGCAGGACGAGCTGGTCTTCGATGGCGGCAGCCTCGTCGTCAACGAGCTCGGGGAGACGGTGGCGCGGGGTCTCCAGTTCCAGGAGGACTTCGTCACCGTCGACCTCGACCTCGACGCCGTCTTCCGGGCTCGCCTGCACGACTCCCGTCGCCGCAAGGAGAAGCTGCGCCGCGCTACGGCCGCGCCGCGCGTGGCGCTGGCGCCGCTGCCCGCGCGCGAGCTGCCCGCGCTCGAGGAGCGGCGGGTGACGCCGCTGCCGCCGGTGGACGAGGTGTTCGAGGCGCTCGTGCTCGGGACGCGCGACTACGTGCGCAAGAACGGGTTCAAGCGGGTGGTGATCGGGTTGTCGGGCGGCATCGATTCCTCGCTCGTGGCCGCCATCGCGGTGGAGGCGCTCGGCAAGGAGAACGTGACGGGCGTCACCATGCCGTCTCCCTACTCCTCGTCGGGCACCCGCAACGACGCGCGGCGCCTGGCCAAGGGCCTCGGTATCGACTTCCTGACCCTGCCCATCACCGCCGTGTTCAACGCGTTCAAGCGCGCGCTCGCCGGGCCTTTCAAGGGCCTGAAGGAAGACGTGGCGGAAGAGAACATCCAGGCGCGCATCCGCGGCACGCTGCTCATGGCGCTGTCGAACAAGTTCGGCTGGCTCGTCCTCACCACCGGCAACAAGAGCGAGATCGGCGTGGGCTACTCCACGCTGTACGGCGACATGGCGGGCGGCTTCGCCGTCATCAAGGACGTGCCGAAGACCCTCGTGTACGATCTCTCCCGACGCGCCAACGAGCGCGCCGGCCGCGCCGTCATCCCGGCTTCCGTCTTCGAGCGTGCGCCCTCCGCCGAGCTGCGCCCCGATCAGAAAGACCAGGACACGCTGCCGCCGTACGAGCTGCTCGACGCCATTCTGCAGGCGTACGTGGAAGAAGATCGCGGCGTGAACGATCTCGCCGAAGCCGGGTTCCCGCGCGACGTCGTGCAGAAGGTTGTGCGGATGATCGACTCCAACGAGTACAAGCGGCGCCAAGGGCCCATCGGCGTCAAGATCACGCCTCGCGCCTTCGGCCGCGACTGGCGACTGCCGATCGTCAACCGCTTCCGCGAGAAATAGCACTCACGGTTGTCCGCGTAGGCCCGCGCGCGTAAGCGGCGAGGCCGGATCTGCGTCGAGGGGCCGGCGACCACGTGGATGGTGGCCGAATCGGACCGAGGGTGGCTGGGCTCCATCGACACGCCTCGTGCGCTGCTACTTGAGAGGGAAACGGGTCCCGGCCCCCCGACGCAGATCCGGCCTCGCCGCTTACGCGGCCTTGGGCGGTACTACCTCTTATTTCTGGGTCAACGCGGATCACAGTGGGCC
>JBKKCN010000737.1:0-13046 GCA_046712525.1 Candidatus Rokuibacteriota bacterium | reverse complement strand
CTCATGGCGCCCCCCGCCGAGCGGCTGGCGCCCGCGCTGGCGTCGATCGCCGTCGCCGATCCCATCCTGCCCGTCGTCCGCAACGTGGATGCGGGCGTGACGCGCTCGGCGGCGGAGGTGACACCCTTCCTGCTGCGCCAGGTGGCGAGTCCCGTGCGCTGGACCGACTGCATGCGCCGCCTCGCCTCCGAAGGCGCCACCGCCTTCGTTGAGGTGGGGCCGGGCCGCGTGCTCACGGCGCTCGTCAAGCGCGTCGTGGACGGTGCGCGCGGCGTGTCGGTCGAGGATCCCGATGGGCTCGAGCGCGCGCTGGCGCCGGACGGGGCCAAGTGAGCGAGGCGCCGCTCGCGGGCAAGGTGGCGATCGTCACCGGCGGCAGCCGCGGCATCGGCGCCGCCACCGCCGCCTGGCTGGCAGAGCACGGAGCGGCCGTGGTAGTCTCTGGGCGCGACGCTGACCGACTGCAGTCGACGGTGAAGCAGATCGAAGAGCGGGGCGGATCCGCCATCGCCGTCGTTGCCGATGCCGCCAAGCGTGAGGACGCGGATGCGCTCGTGGAGAGAACGAAGGAGCGCTTCGGCCGCGTCGATGTCCTCGTCAACAATGCCGGCATCACCCGCGACGGCCTCCTCGTGCGCATGAAGGACGAGGACTGGGACCGCGTGATGGACGTGAACCTGCGCGGCGCCTTCTTGCTGACGCGCGCGGTGACCAAGGCGCTCGTACGGCAGAAGAGCGGCGGTCGCATCATCAACATCGCCTCCACCGCCGGCGCCATGGGGAACGCGGGGCAGGTGAATTACTCGGCGGCGAAGGCGGGCCTCATCGGGTTCACGAAGGCTTCCGCGCGCGAGCTGGCGCACTGGTCCATTCTCGTCAACGCGGTGGCGCCGGGACTGATCGAGACGGACATGGCCGCGGCCATTCCCGCCGAGGCGCGCGAGGCGCTGCTCGCCCAGGTACCCCTCAAGCGGATGGGGACCGCCCGCGAGGTGGCTGAGATGGTAGGATTCCTCGCCGGCGACGGGGCGGCTTATATCACGGGGCAGGTCTTCCACGTCAACGGCGGTCTCTACATGTAGCGAGGGAACGCGCTTCTCATTCTCCCGGAGGTGACCGGTTCATGGCGAAGTCAGTCGAGGACAAGGTGAAGGAAATCATCATCGAGCAGCTCGGCGTGGAAGAGGATGACGTCACCCCCGCCGCGAAGTTCATCGAGGACCTGGGCGCCGATTCCCTCGACACCGTCGAGCTGGTCATGGCCCTCGAGGAGCACTTCGACATCCAGATCCCGGACGAGGATGCCGAGAAGATCGCGACGGTGGGCGACGCCATCCAGTACATCAAGGACAACTCCTAAGTAGTGGGTGCCCCGCGCGTCGTCGTCACCGGCCTCGGCGCCCTCACGCCGGTGGGCAACACCGTGGACGAGTTCTGGTCCGCGCTGACGCAAGGCAAGTCGGGCGTGGGGCCCATCACGAAGTTCGACGCGTCCACGAAGACGGCGGGCGGTGAGTTCCACTACGTGACCCGCATCGCGGGTGAGGTCCGCAACTTCGATCCTCTGAAGTACGTCGACAAGAAGGATGCGCGGCGGCTCGATCCGTACCTGCAATACGCGATCGCGTGCAGCGCGATGGCGGTCGAGGATGCCGGCCTCGATACGGGCAAGGTGGACAGCACGCGCTTCGGCGTGCTCATCGGGTCCGGGATCGGCGGCATCACCACCCTTCTCGATTCCCACAAGACGCTCATCGAGAAGGGGCCCGACCGTGTGTCGCCTTTCTTCGTGCCCATGCTCATCATCAACATGGCCTCCGGCCTCGTCTCCATGCGCTACGGAGCGAAAGGGCCCAACTCCGCCGTGGTCACCGCCTGCGCCACCGGCAACCACGCCATCGGCGATGCCTTCAAGCTCATCCAGCGCGGGGCGGCGGACATCATGATCGCCGGCGGCGCGGAGGCGATCATCGTGCCGCTCACCATCGCCGGCTTCTGCTCCATGAAGGCGATGTCGACCCGCAACGACGAGCCGGAAAAGGCTTCGCGTCCTTTCGACGCGCAGCGCGACGGCTTCGTGTGCGGGGAGGGCGCCGGTATCGTCGTGCTGGAGTCACTCGAGCACGCGATCAAGCGCGACGCGCGCATCTACTCGGAGGTGCTCGGGTACGGCATGACCGGCGACGCGCATCACATGACGGCGCCCGAGCCTGAAGGTGAGGGCGCCGCGCGCGCCATGGCGGAGGCGCTGCGCGACGGCGGCCTCACCCCCGGCGACATCGGCTACATCAACGCGCACGGGACCTCCACGCCGTACAACGACAAGTTCGAGACGCTCGCCATCAAGCGCGTCTTTGGCGATCACGCCCGCCGGCTCGCGATCTCATCCACCAAGTCCATGACGGGCCACTTGCTGGGCGCCGCGGGCGGCATCGAGGCGGTGGCCACCACGCTCGCGCTGCACCACGGCGTGCTCCCGCCCACGATCAACTACGACACGCCCGATCCCGACTGCGACCTTGACTACGTCCCCAACGTGGCGCGCAAGCAGGACATCGAGGTGGCGCTGTCGAATGCGTTTGGGTTTGGGGGGACGAATGCGACGCTGGCTTTCCGTAAATATCGCGGGTAGTGATACGGGTCGCTGAAAACGGCGCATCTGCGTCGTTGGCTCAGTCGGCCCTCCCTGCGACGTGGCAGGGCCACGCCTCAGTCGGGCACTTCCTTCGCCGCCTAGCATCTGCACCGTTTTGAGCGACCCTGACGTGGGTGCGGTGCGGCTCGCGGCGCTGGAGCGCCGCCTCGGACACCACTTCTCGGATCGGTCACTGCTCGAGCGGGCGTTGGTTCATTCTTCGTGGGCGAACGAGCATCCGCCTGCTTTGAATAATGAGGGGCTGGCGTTCGTGGGCGATGCGGCGCTCGGGTTGGTGGTCGCGGAATATCTGCTCGCTCTCGATGCCGACGCGCCGGTGGGGGTGTTGACGCCGCTTCGGGCGGAGGTGGTGTCGGGTGTCAATCTCGCGCGGTGGGCGGAGGAGCTCGAGATCGGGGCGATGTTGCGGCTGGGGCGGGGCGAGGATCTGACGGGGGGGCGGACGCGGGAGTCCATTTTGGCGACGGCGCTAGAGGCGGTGCTGGGAGCGATTTACTTCGAGGGAGGCCTTCCCGCGGTCCGGCGCGCGGTGGGGATGCTGGCTGCGTGGTAGGCTGAGCCATGAGTTGGTGGCGGCGGCGGACGTCGATGCGGGTGGAGCCGCCCGCGGAAGACCTGCTCGCCACTGAAGAAGCCCTTCGCACGAGCATCGGGGACATCCTGCTCGTGCACGATCGCCAGATCCGCGGCGGCGTCATCATCTTTCGCGGCACGCTCACCATCGATGCCGCGCGCGCCTCCACCATGATGCTCGAACGTTTCCGCCCCTACGGCTACACGCCGTTCGTGCGCACGGGCCCCGCGGGTGTGGTGGTGCAGGCATGGCCGGTGGCGGACACCGCCGAGCGGCCGCGCGTGGCGCTGAGCGCCGTCCTCTTCGCGCTCACGTGCGTGTCCACGCTGCTGGCGGGTGCCATGCACGCGGGGGTGGTGGACTTCACGGCGTCGCCCACGTGGCTGCTCGCGGGCGCCCCCTTCGCGGTGACTCTCATCACCATCCTCGGCGTCCACGAGTTCGGCCACTACTTTACCGCGCGCCACTATCGCGCCTCGGTGAGCCTGCCCTATTTCATTCCCGCTCCCCCGCCGCTCTTTCTCTTCGGCACGATGGGCGCCATCATCCGGATGCGCTCGCCGGTGCGGGATCGCAACGCGCTGCTCGACATCGCCGCCGCCGGTCCTCTCGCGGGTCTCGTGCTCGCGCTGCCCGCCATGATCATCGGGCTCGCGTGGTCGACGCTGCAGCCGGCGCCGGCCGGTGACTACCTGCGGGTCGGAGACTCCGCGGCGACGATGCTGCTCACCTGGCTGATGATGGGGACGGTGCCGGCAGGGATGATCGTGTACACGCATCCCATCGCGGACGCGGGCTGGGTGGGACTCTTCGTGACCGCGCTCAACTTGTTCCCGGTGGGACAGCTCGACGGCGGGCGCATCGCGTACGCGCTTTTCGGCCGGCGGCATCGCGTGGTGGGCTTCGCGGTCTTCGCGGCCACGCTCGCGCTCGGCGTCGTCACCATGTCGATGAACTGGTTCGTGTGGGCCGCCCTCATCTTCTTCCTGGTCGGCTTCGCCCACGGCGCGCCCCTGGACGACGTCACGCCGCTCTCGCCCGCCCGGCGCCTCGTGGGCTGGGCCTGCCTCGCTCTGTTCGTGCTGTTGATCCCGCCCGTCCCCCTCAGCTTCGGTTAGGAGCCTTCTCGGACACCCCCATCGGAACGGGCCCACCTGCGCTCACACGACGAAGAAGGGCGCCGCCGACCAGGAAAAACAGTCCGACGCTGACGATGGCGGTGCGCTGGTCGCCGGACATGAGCCACGAGACGCCCCCGAACACGATGGGGCCGGCGATGGCGCCTGTCTTGCCCACCAGCGAGTAGAAGCCGAAGAATTCGGCCTCGCGCCCCGGCGGCACCAGCCTTGCCATGAAGGCGCGGCTCGCGGCCTGGATGGCCCCGAGCCCGGTGCCGGCGAGGACCGCCACCACCCAGAATTGCCACTTCGCGGTCACGAAGTAGGCGAGGACCGTTACCAGCGTCCACTGCACGAGCGTGATGAGGATGACGAAGCGCGGCCCGCGGAGATCCGTCGGCCGCGCCCATGCCGCGGACCCGATGAGCGCCGTCACCTGCACGACCATGAAGAGCCCGATGGTTTCCGGCAGCGTGAAGCCCAGCGTCTTGCCCGCGAAGATCGCGGAGAAGGCGATGACGGTGTTCACGCCGTCCTCGTACACGAAGTAGGCGAGGAGGAACCGCTTGAGCTGCACGCGCTCGGGATGCGAGAGGATCTCCCGCAGCGTTGCGAGCGTCTCGCGCGCGCCACGGCCAAGGGCGGTGGCGAACGGAATCTGGTGCCGTGTGTCGGCGGGTAGGAGGACGAAGGCGGGGATGGCGAAGATCAGGAACTGCACGGCGGCGGTGATGAAGCACGCCCAGTACGCCTTCGCGCCGAGGAACGGGTAGGCCACCAGGAAGGCGACGAGAGAGCCGAGGTAGCCGACGGCGAAGCCCGCCGCCGACACTCGCCCCAGGCGGTCGGACGGCGCGATGCGCGGCAGGTACGAGTTGTAATAGACGAAGGCGGCCTCGTAGGTGACCACGCCCACCACGCCCAGGATGAATCCGCGCACGAGCATCCCGGGCTCCAGCGTCGCCAGCAGCGCGGTGGCCACCACCGCGACGAGCGTGAAGCCGACGAAGAGCGGCTTGCGCACGCCGGCGTGATCGGCGATGCCACCCAGCAGCGGCGAGGTGAGGGCGACGAGGACCATCGAGGTGGAGCCCATCAGCCCCCACCAGAAGTCGCCGCGTCCCTCGGCATTGCCGACGATGGCGTTGGCGAAGAAGACGGGGAAGACGGTGGCCTGGATGATGGCGGCGAACGCGGAGTTGCCGAAGTCGTATAACGTCCACGCGACGACAACGCGACGTTTCGACGCAGGCACGCCGAGCAGGATGACACACGGCGTGCATCCGCGCTACTATCCGCGTCATGCCGGGCCGAATCGACGCCAAAGCGCTGGAAGCGCTCGTCCGCAAAGGCGATATCGACACCGTGCTCACCGTGTTCCCCGATGGCTACGGACGCCTCCTCGGCAAGCGTATCGTGGGCCGGCACTTCGTGGATCACGTGCTCGAGCACGGGGTGCACGCGTGCATCTACCTCTTCACCGTCGACATGGAGATGGAGCCGCTGCCCGGCTTCACGCTCACCTCGTGGGAGCGCGGCTACGGCGACATGAAGATGGTCCCCGACCTCGGGACGCTGCGCGTGATTCCGTGGCTGAGCCGCACCGCGCTCGTCTTCTGTGACGTCTACACAGAGGACGGGGAGGCCGTGGAGGAGGCGCCGCGCTGGGTGCTCAAGCGCCAGCTCGAGCGGGCGGCCGCGCTCGGCTACACGGTCAAGCTGGCGGCGGAGTTCGAGCTCTACTGCTTTCGCGAGTCGTTCGACGAGGCGCGCGCGAAACGCTTTCAGGGGCTCACGCCGGTGTCGGGCTACCTGGAGGACTACCACATCTTGCAGACCTCGAAGGAGGAGCCGCTCGTGCAGGCCATCCGCAACGGGATGGAAGCGGCCGGCATCGAGGTGGAGACGTCGAAGGGGGAATGGGGGCGGGGCCAGGAGGAGATCAACCTCGTGTACGCGGAGGCTCTCGAGATGGCCGATCGCGCCGCCCTCTACAAGCACGGCGCCAAGGAGATCGCCCACCAGCAGGGGTGCTCGATCACGTTCATGGCGAAATACGACGCGGGCGCCGCCGGCTCCTCCTTTCACCTGCACTCCTCGTTGTGGGATCGCGCCGGCCGCAAGCCGCTCTTCCCCGAGACCAAGAGGAACGGCAAGCGTGCGGCGGGCACCCCGCTCTTCGGGGGCTGGCTCGCCGGACAGATGGCGATGGCCCGCGAGCTCGCGTATTTCTACGCGCCGGGCGTGAACTCCTACAAGCGCTACCAGTCGGGCTCCTTCGCGCCCACGCGCATCGTGGCGGGCTGGGACAATCGCACGTGCGGCTTTCGCCTGTGCGGCGAAGGGGCGGGCTTCCGCGTGGAGAACCGGATTCCCGGCGCCGACGCCAATCCGTACCTCGCGTTCGCCGCTACCGTCGCCGCCGGCCTGCACGGGGTGGCGGCCAAGCCGAAGGCGCCGAAGCTCTACGACGGCAACGCGTACGAGGATGCCGCGCTGCCGCAGGTGCCCAAGACTCTGCGCGAAGCGGTGGGCGAGCTCGAGCGCTCCAAGGTCGCCCGCGCCGCCCTCGGTGAGCGTGTCGTCAATCACTACGTGCACGCGGCGAAGCTCGAGCAGCAGGCCTTCGATCAAGCGGTAACGGACTGGGAACTGATCAGGAACTTCGAGAGGATCTGATGGGCGATCGACTGCGCGGCAAGGTGGCGTTCATCACGGGGGCCGGGATGGGGATGGGGCGCGAGGCGGCCGTGCTCTTCGCCGAGCAGGGTGCGCGCGTGGTCGTCGCCGACATCGACGCCAAGGCGGCGCAGGAGACGGTCGGCCTCGTCGAGCGCGCGAAGGGCGAAGCGGTGGCCGTGAAGGGAGACGTCGCCCTCGAGGCCGACGTCGCGCGCATGATTGCGGAGGGGGTGCGGCGCTTCGGCAGCTTGCACGTCCTGTACAACAACGCGGGCGTGCTGTGGAAGGACCGGGATCGCTCCGTGCTGGAGACGGACAACGATGCCTGGGACCGCGTGATGGCGATCAACCTCAAGTCGGTCTTCTGGGTCACCAAGCACGGCATCCCGCATCTGAAAGCGGCGGGGGGCGGCTCCATCATCAACATGGGCTCGGTGTCCGCGCTCGTGGGCTTCACCCGCGCGCAGGACGCGTACACGGCGGCCAAGGGCGGGCTCATCTCCCTCACGAAGTCGCTCGCCATCCAGTTCGCCAAGGACCAGGTGCGCTGCAACGTCATCCATCCCGGTATCATCGACACGCCCCTGCAGGCGCCCTATCTGACGGACGCCATCCGCAAGGAGTTCGAGACGGGGATTCCTCTCGGGCGCATCGGCAAGCCGAGAGATATCGCCAACGTCGCGCTGTTCCTGGCCAGCGACGAGTCCTCGTTCATGACCGGCGCTGAGCTGGTGGTGGACGGCGGCTTCACCGCGGGCTGAGGTGGCGCGCTCCCTCGTCGCGCGCGCGCCCGCGCGACTGGCGTCCGGCGACGCCGCGGTGGCCGCCACCGCTGCCGCCATCCTCCTGCTCCTGCTCACCTTCGTGGCGTGGCCCGTGCTCCGCGTGCTCGCGCTGAGCCTGTCGGGCTCCGACGGCGTCACCGTCGCCCACTACCAGAGCTTCTTCGGCACGTGGCGGCTCCTGCGAATTCTGCTGAACAGCCTGCTGGTGTCCCTGACGTCCACCGTCATCACGGTGGCGCTCGCCCTCGTGCTCGCGTACGCGGTCACGCGGACCACGGTGCCGGGCAAGCGCTTCCTGTCGCTCATGAGCCTGATCCCGCTCATCGCGCCCCCCTTCCTCGTGTCGCTCGCCTTCATCCTGCTCTTCGGCCGCAACGGCGTCGTCACGCGCGCGCTCGGGCTCGAGTGGTCGATCTACGGCTTCCACGGCATCGTGATGGCTCAGGTCTTCACGTTCCTGCCGCAGGCGTACATCCTGCTCGCGAACGTGCTCGGCAACATGGACGCGGCGCTGGAGGAGGCGGCCGAGAATCTGGGCGCGGGACCGCTCACCACGCTGCGCCGGGTGACGCTGTCGCTGGCGCGGCCCGGGCTCGCCTCCGCCTCCCTCGTCGTGTTAATACAGTGCATGACTGACTTCGGCAATCCGATCCTCATCGGCGGGCGCTACAACGTCCTCGCCACCGAGATCTACGCGCAGGTCATCGGCATGAACGACTTTGCCGCCGCCGCCACCATGAGCGTCGTCCTCATCGTGCCCTGCCTCATCGCCTATCTCGTCAACGCCTACGCGGTGGGCGCCCGCTCCTACGTGGCGGTGACGGCGGCGGGGCGCAGCGCGCCACGGATCACACCGCCCGCGGTGCGGTGGCCGCTCGCCATCGTGTCGGGCGGCATCGCGCTCTTCATCGCCGTCATCTACGCGCGCATCCCGCTCGGCTCCGTCGTGCGGCTGTGGGGGAGCGACTGGACGCTGTCGCTCGCCCACTACGCCTTTGCGTCCACCGCCGAAGGCGCGTGGCCGGTCTGGAACAGCGTGAAGCTGGCGGTGGCGGCGGGCGCGGTGGGCACCGTGCTCGCCATCGCCGCCGCGTACGTCGTGGAGCGCACGCAGTTGCGGGGCCGGTCCGCCATCGAGTTCCTGAGCCTGCTGCCGGCGGCGCTGCCCGGCACCGTGATCGGCCTCGGCTACATCATCGCCTTCAACGTGCCGCCCCTCGTGCTCACGGGTACCCTGTGGATCCTCGTCGCCTCCGTCGTGTTCTGGAAATTCCCGGTGGCCGTCCTCGCGGCGATGAACACGCTCAAGCAGATGGATCCCGCCATCGAGGAGGCGGCGGTCAGCCTCGGCGCCGGCAGTGTGCGGACGTTCTTCAAGGTCGTGCTGCCACTGCTGACCGGCACCGCCTTTTCGATCTTCATCTATTTCTTCATCAACGGCATGGTGACCGTGAGCGCCGTCGTCTTCCTCATCTATCCGGGTTTCAATCTCGGGTCCGTCGCTATTCTCGCGCAGGTGGAAAACGGCTACCCGGGGGTCGCGTGCGCGCTGGGCACCATCATCCTGGCCATCGTCATCGCCGCCGTGCTCCTGCTGCGCGCCGCGATAGGCGGAGACCGGGTCGCCATCCTGAAGGGCTAACGTCGAGGCTGTTTAGAAGGAGACTGTCATGCGACGAATCTTCTCCATCATTCTCATGCTGGCGCTCCTCGTGCCGGTGGCGCCGTCGTCGGCCCCCGGCGCCGAGGAAAAGCTCGTCATCTACACCGCCTACGAAGAGAACGAGCTGAAGACCTTCTGGGAGCAGTTCAAGAAGGATCTGCCCGATCTCGCCGCCAAGGCCTCGTACATCCGCGGCTCCACCGGCCCCACCGCGGCGCGCCTGGAAGCGGAGAAGGCCAATCCGCAGGCGGACGTGATGTGGGGCGTCTTCAACGATTACATGGTGAGCTCGGCGCGCAAGGGTCTCCTCGAGCCGTACGCGGCCAAGGAGTCGCAGGCGATCGCCGCGCGCTTCAAGGCGCCGGACAACATGTGGCAGGGCGTGACGCTCGTCACCGTGGCCTTCGCCGTCAACCAGAAGAAGATGGCGGAGCTGAAGCTGCCCGCGCCGAAGACGTGGGCCGATCTCATCGATCCGAAGTACAAGGGCCACATCGTGATGTCGAATCCGTCCACGTCGGGGACGGCCTATCTGCTGCTCGCCAGCCACGTGAGCCGTCTCGGCGAGGACAAGGCCTTCCAGTACTACGACGCGCTCGACAAGAACCTGTCGCAGGTGACGAAGTCGGGCGGCGCGCCGGGCCGCATGGCGGCCTCCGGCGAGACCCCCATCGGCATCGCGCTCGCGTACGAGGTGGAGGTGGCCAAGAAGCAGGGCGCGCCCATCGACGTCGTCTTCCCCTCCGACGGCGTGCCGTGGACGTTCGAGGCCAACGGGCTGGTGAAGGGCGCCAAGAACCCCGCCAACGCCAAGCGCTTCCTCGACTGGGCGGTGTCGAAGTCCGCGATGGGCGCCTACGCGGAGTGGCGTGGAACGGCGATCACGCGCACCGACGTGGCCGTGAGCGGCCCCAAGGTGACGGAGATGAACCTCATCAACATCGACTTCGTGAAGTCGGCCGAGGACAAGGACCGCCTCGTCAAGAAGTGGCTGGAGAAGTATTCCCGCTGACGTGGACATCAGCCTGCGCGGCCTCACCAAGCGCTTCGGCGGCGCCCTCGCCGTCGATGCGCTCTCCCTCGACATCGCTCCCGGCGAGCTCGTGGCGCTCGTCGGGGGCTCCGGGTGCGGCAAGACGACCACGCTGCGCATGATCGCCGGCTTCGAGCGGCCCGACGCCGGCGAGATCCGCTTCGGCGGCCGCGTCGTGAACGACGTCGGTCCCCGTCGGCGCGCGGTCGGCATCGTCTTCCAGTCCTACGCGCTCTTTCCCACCATGACCGTGGCCGACAACATCGCCTTCGGTTTGCGCGTGACGCGCCGGCCCGCGGGCGAAATCCGCGAGCGTGTGCGCGAGATGATCGCGCTCACGCGGCTGGAGGGGCTCGAGGGCCGCTACGCCAACGAGCTGTCGGGCGGGCAGCAGCAGCGAGTCGCGCTCGCGCGTGCGCTCGCGCGGCGCCCGCAGATCCTGCTCCTCGACGAGCCGCTGTCCGCGCTCGACGCCAAGATCCGGCTGCGCCTGCGCTCGGAGATTCGCAAGATCCAGCAGGACCTCGGCATCACCGCCGTGTACGTGACCCACGACCAGGAAGAGGCGCTCTCGATCGCCGATCGCGTGGCGGTGATGCGCGCGGGGCGCATCGAGCAGGTGGGACGGCCGGAGGAGATCTACGGCCACCCGTGCACGGGCTTCGTGGCGGACTTCATCGGCATCGCCAACATCATGGCGTGCCGCGTGCTGTCCGCCGCCGACGGCACGGTGGAGTGGCAGGGGCGGCGGCTGCGCGCCGTGCTCGACGGTTTCGCCGACGGTGCCGAGGTGCTGGTGTCGGTGCGTCCCGAGAAGCTGGCGATCGTGACTGACTCCGCCGCGGACGGGCGCAATCGCGTGCACGGTACGGTGGACGTGCCGACCTTCCTCGGCCCCGTGGTGCGCGTGGAGGTGAGCGTGGACGGCCGTCCCTTCTGGATCGACATTCCACAGGCGCAGGCAGCCACGGTGGACCGCAAGATGCGTGTGACACTTGCATGGTCGCCCGCGGACGCCGTGGTGATCGCGGCCGGCAAGGGAGGAGAAGGAGCATGAGGATCGAGACGGTCGCGGTGCACGCGGGGGCGCGGGTCGACGAGGCCACGGGCGCGGTGACGGCGGCCATCCATCCCTCCACCACGTTCGAGCGGGATCCCGACGGCTCGTATCCGCGCGGCCATCTGTACAGCCGCAACAGCACGCCCAACCGCAGCGCGCTCGAGGAGTGCCTGGCCGCGCTCGAGGGCGGTGCCGCCGCCGCTGCCTTTTCGTCGGCCTCCGCCGCCACCGCCGCCGTCTTCCAGGCGCTCGCCCCCGGCGATCACGTGGTCGCGCCCTACGACTGTTACACGGGCACGGGGCGGCTGCTGCGCGAGACCTTCGCGCCCTGGGGGCTCCAGACGACCTTCGTCGACGTTACCGATCCGCTTGCGGTGGAGGCGGCCGTGCAACCCTCGACGCGCGTGGTGTGGGTGGAGACGCCGTCCAACCCGGTATGGAAGGTGAGCGACATCGCGCGCGTGGCAGCCATCGCGCACGCGGCGGGCGCGCGCTGCGTGTGCGACAACACCGTGGCCACGCCCATTCTCCAGTCGCCCTTCCGGCACGGCGCCGACCTCATCGTGCACGCCACCACCAAGTACCTCGGCGGCCACGGTGACGTGCTCGGGGGCGCGCTGGTGACGGCGGTGGCGGACGCGTTCTTCGATCGCGTGCGCGCGATCCAGATCTCCGGCGGTGCGGTGCCCTCGCCCTTCGACTGCTGGCTCGTGCTGCGCGGGATCCGCACGCTGCCCTACCGGATGCGCGCGCACTCCGAGCACGCGATGAAGGTGGCTGCCTATCTCGCCGGCCATCCGCGCGTGGCGCGCGTGCACTATCCCGGGTTGCCCGACCACGCGGGACACGCCGTGGCCTCGCGGCAGATGTCCGCGTTCGGCGGCATGCTGTCGTTCGAGGTGCACGGCGGGCGCGCGGAGGCGATGGCGATGGTGGCAAAGCTGCGCGTCTTCACGCGCGCCACCAGCTTCGGCTCCACCGAGAGCCTCATCGAGCACCGCGCATCGATCGAGGGCGCCGGCACCCGCACGCCGGAAAGCCTCTTGCGCGTGTCCATCGGGCTCGAGCATCCCGACGATCTCATCGAGGACCTTGGTCAGGCGCTGAGCTGAGAGGAGCCGGCATGACGCTCGCGGGACAGACGGGACTGGTGACGGGCGGCGCGCGGGGTATCGGCCTCGCCATCGCGGAGCGGTTGCTCGCCGACGGCGCGCGCGTGGCCATCGTGGACCGCGACGCCGACGCCGTGCAGGGTGCCGCCAAGCGCCTGGGCGCGGGCGCGATGGCCCTCGTCGCCGACGTCACGAAGACGGCGGACGTCAACCGGGTGGTGCAGGCGGCCCACGACTGGCAGGGACGTCTCGACATCGTGGTGAACAACGCAGGCATCACGGGCCGGTCGTTTCCGATCACCGAGCTGACCGACGAGGACTGGGCATCGGTCATCGCCTGCGATCTCACGAGCGTCTTCCTCG